>NZ_NCJB01000060.1:0-11752 GCF_002282275.1 Polynucleobacter sp. 39-46-10
GATCTCGGAAGGGTTGAGTTGCATTACTTACTCCTGGGTCTTATTTCGTATGTTCTTAATAGGGATAACTTATGCGCCAAGACTTGCTTGCATTTGAGCTAACCGTGCCTTAACTGAACTATCCATCACCTCATCTCCAACTTGAATGCGAACTCCGCCAATCAATTCTGGATCTACTTGGATAGTTGGGCGCAATTCTTTACCCCCAAAGCGTTTCTTCAAACTTGACAACAAATCATTCAACGCAGAACCCTCTAATGGGAATGCGCTAGTAATCATTACTTCTGCTGCACCTTCGCTCTTATTCTTCATGACCTCAAATTGACTAGCAATTTCAGGGATAGCAGATAAGCGGTGGTTTTGATTTACAAGATTTAAAAAGCTTGCGATTTTGCCGTCCAGCTTTGTCTTCACCATACCGGAAAGCAATTTGCTTAAATCATCTGCAGAAACTTTAGGATTGTTTGATAAAGCAGCAACTTCTGGCAATGCAGCTAGCTGCGCCAATTCATTTAACTGCTCTAAACAAGTAGCAAGCTCAGTAGGCTTAGCGCTTTGAAAAAGCGCTTCTGCGTAAGGGCGTGCAATCGTGGCTAATTCAGCCATATCAAAGTTCTGCCTTTAGTTGATCAAGCAATGTGCCATGAGCTTTTGCATCAACTTCACGACGCAAAATTTGCTCTGCACCTTTTACAGCCAACACGGCAACCTCAGCGCGCAACACTTCGCGAGCACGAGTTACTTGTTGATCTGCATCTTGTTTAGCTTGAGAAATGATGCGAGCTGCTTCAGCTTGTGCATTAACGCGAATTTCTTCAGCGGACATTTGCGCACGTTTTTCTGCTTCTGCAACACGCTGCACACCTTCTTGGCGTGCTTTATTTAATTCTTGCTCTGCTTCATTGCTCGCCAATGCGAGTGCTTCTTTACCGCGCTCGGCAGCAGCTAAGCCGTCAGCAATTTTGCTTGAACGCTCATCTAACGCCTTAACTAGCGGTGGCCACACAAAGCGTGCAACTACCCACCATAAGACGAAGAAAACGATCATTTGCGCGAATAGGGTCGCGTTCAGATTCACGATATTCCTTTCAGTATTGTTGAGAACGGTTGGATGACCCAGTGGTCATCCACGCCAAAACAATTACTTGATAACTGCGAGCAGTGGGTTTGCGAAAGCAAACAGCATTGCAACACCAACGCCGATCAAGAACGCAGCGTCGATCAAGCCAGCCAAAAGGAACATCTTGGTTTGGAGTGGCTCCATCAATTCTGGTTGACGTGCGCAGGCTTCGATGTACTTACCGCCCATCAATGCAATACCTAAACAAGCACCGATCGCGCCGAGGCCGATGATGATGCCGATAGCGATTGCTGTGAAACCTTGAATGTTTGCGAGAAATTGTTGCATGTTGCTGACTCCTGAAGTTAAAGAGATAAGTTAAAAATAAAAATCTTAGTGGTGGCTATGCGCTTGCCCGATGTAAACCAAAGTCAACATCATGAAAATAAAGGCTTGCAACAAAATAACCAAAATGTGGAAGATGGCCCAAGCTGATCCAGCAATAACATGGCCCACCAATCCAAACAGGGATAAATCTAAGCTAAATGTCCACACACTACCTAGCAATGCGATCAATAAGAAAACCAACTCGCCAGCATACATGTTGCCGAACAGTCGCATTCCCAATGAAACACCTTTAGCAAGATATTCGATGATGTTCAAAGCGAGGTTAAATGGAGCCAAGTACCACTTCGCACCAAACGGGGCAGAAATGAGCTCATGCAAGAAGCCGCCAAAACCTTTGACTTTGAAACTGTAAAAGAAAACTAAAAGCAGGACGGACATAGACATGCCCATGGTCGCATTTAGATCGGTTGTAGGAACAACCTTATGGTGTGGAACATGAACACCAAAACTTTCGATGAAATGATTAACGCCTAAAACCCAATCCACCGGAATCAAGTCGAGCGTATTTAAAAGGATGATCCAAAAGAATACAAACAAGGCAAGTGGCGCAATGTAAGAGCGATCACCATGAACAATGCTCTTAGATTGGGTTTCTGCCATTTCCACAATCATTTCAATAAAGCACTGGAAGCGGCCTGGCACACCCGGGGTTGCACGGCGCGCTGCAATCAACAAAATAAATACAGTAAGCAAACCCATAAGGGATGCCCAGAAAACAGTGTCTAAATTGATGATGCTGAAATCAATAATGGACGACTGTGGTCCACCTGAATTATTAAGGTTTTGTAAGTGCTCGGAAATGTACGCTGTTGGCGTCATTTGCTCAGCAGCCGCGTGGGCTTGGTTTACTTCGCTAGACATCTCTTAACTAGTCCTTTGGTTCAATCACATTTATTACTCTTAGCGCCACAACCACGCTAGCCACACACACTTAATGGCAAGCACATAAGTCACCAATAATGGGACCCAAAGCACGCCCGGGATCAAAAAAGCAACCCCTAAAAACAGCATCGAGGTAACGACGATTTTGATAAATTCGCCCGAAACCAATGCCGCCAAATAACCCCCTGGATTCAATATTTGCGTTTTTTTTGCCAACTCCAACCTAATTAGAAACAGGGTTGAAGGCAAGACGCTAATTAAACCACCTAAAAAGGCCGACTGAGTATAAAGGCTTACCCCAACCGGCTCCCCAAAAATTGACCAGATCACCATACTGAGCGCTGTAAGCACCACTTGCGCAGCCAAAACCCTCCAAGGCGACAGTCGGGGGTGTTTAACAGCATTGCTAGCTTGCAACGCGGTCATTTCCTCTTTACTTAAAGCCTGAAAGAGTTCTTCTTCGGGCTCATCCCAGTCATTTGCCTCGGAAAATCGATTTTTTTGAGGAATCAATTTAGCCCCGTGAGTTTAATGTGTGCACTGCAATAGGTCAAATGTTTTAGGGCCATTTTTTTGCTGACTTTTAGGCTTCGACGCCCAGCTTTTTTAACAAAGAATCTAGCTCGTCAAATTGGCTGAAGCGAATTCTGAGCTCGCCACCCTTACCTTTAAACTTAAATTCAGCATTTAAGCCTATCAAATCAGCTATTTCTTGAGTTAAACGGCGCGTGTCTGGGTCACGGCTTGGTGCGCCACCTGCCGGCTGGGTTTTAGCTTTTTTATCCCCAATCCGACCTCCAGCAAGCGCAAGGGCTGCAGACATTCTTTCAGCCTCCCGAACGGATAGGCCTTGAGCTGCAATTCTTTGTGCCAAGGCAACTTGGCTTGCTCCGGGCAAGGGTAATAAAGCTCGGGCATGGCCCATGTCAATATCACCTGCTAGGAGCATAGCTTGCACCGGCTTTGCCAATTGATTTAAGCGCAATAAATTCGTTACGGCGCTACGTGACTTACCCACCGCTTTTGCAGCCTGCTCATGCGTAAAACCAAACTCCTCAATCAATCTTGCAAGGCCTTGAGATTCTTCTAGCGGATTCAAATCCTCGCGCTGCATATTCTCGACCAAAGCCATCGCTGCGGCAGCTTGATCGTTAGCTCCAGAAACTAAAACAGGAACCTCTTTTAAGCCGGCTAAAGTTGCCGCACGAAAGCGACGCTCACCCGCAATAATTTCGTATTTACCAGGAGCAACCAAACGCACCAACAATGGTTGCATCACACCTTGCTCACGAATACTTTCAGCCAGCTCTTGTAATGCGCCCGCTTCCATTTTTTGTCGCGGTTGATATTTACCAGCCTGCAATGCAGTCAATGGCAAGCGATTAATTTCTGCCGTGGTTTCTTTTTGCGCCTTGTCGCCAAGCAGGGCCTCTAAGCCGCGACCCAAACCTTTTTTCTTGATTGCAACCATAATATTTTTATTGTTCCTAGGTTTTACATTTGCTTAATGCGCTCAATCATCTCGGCGCCAAACTCCAAGTAGGCCTTGGCGCCGCGCGATGACCTATCAAACGCCACGCCAGGAAGCCCATAGGACGGGGCTTCGGCCAGGCGGACGTTGCGGGGAATAATGCTCTTAAATACTTTGTCGCCAAAGTGCTCAAGTAATTGATCGGAAACTTGTTGCTGCAATGTCATGCGCGCATCAAACATCACGCGTAACAATCCAATGATCACCAAGTCGGGATTTAAATTGGCATGCACTTGTTTGATGGTGTTAACTAAATCCGATAATCCTTCTAATGCAAAATATTCGCACTGCATTGGCACGATCACACCGTTCGCTGCACACAATCCATTAAGCGTCAACAAAGATAGTGCGGGAGGGCAATCAATCAAAATAAAGTCATAGTCATTTGCAACGAGTGCAAGCGCATCTTTCAATCGTTGCTCACGAGAATCTAAATCTACCAACTCAATTTCCGCACCAGCTAAATCACGATTTGCTGGCAACACATCGTAGCCAGAACTATCACAACGCACCGCAGATTCTTTCACCGATGACAAACCAATTAACACTTGATACACGGTGCTAATGAGATCTGCTTTTTCAATTCCAGATCCCATTGTGGCGTTACCCTGTGGATCCAAATCTACCAACAAAACACGTTGCTGATGCCCAGCTAAACCAGCGGCCAAATTAACGGCAGTGGTGGTTTTTCCAACCCCACCTTTTTGATTCGCAATACAAAATATTTTGGCCATAGTTTTTCTTAGGAATGTCGAGCTTTAAAGGGGTAATTTTCTCATGGGGGATAAGACTAAAAGCCGGCGATCCACCTCTAAATTGGGGATCCGCAGAGGCTCGTCAGCCACCAATCGCCAGTCATCCATGCAAACGTCCTGCAACTCCTCATCTGCGCGCTTAGACTTCATCGCAAATACCAAACCATCAGGCTTCAGAAGGGGAAGGGAAAGCTCTAGAAAGTGGGCAAGGTTAGTAAATGCCCTAGAAATCACCGCATCAAATTGTCTAGGTTGTGATTTACCCACCGCTTCGACGCGCTCACTCAGAACCTGAATATTCTTTAAGGCCAACTTACCGCGCACATGTTGCAAGAACGCCGTCTTTTTGCGGATAGCCTCTATCAGGGTCACGTGCCAGTCAGGCTGAAGAATGGCAATGGGGATAGCGGGTAGACCGCCGCCTGAACCCAGGTCAGCAATTTTAGGGTTTTGTAAACCCAGAAATTGGCGCATTACAGGCAAAACTGTAATAGAATCAATGAGATGCAGACGAACAGAGTTCTTCTCACCCTCAATTGCAGTCAAATTATGCACCTGGTTCCAGCGACCCATTTCCTGCAAAAAGAGCTCCAAATCGGCAAAATTTGCAGAACTGAGATTGAGGCCTAAACCCTCAATTCCCAAAGAAACCAAATCATTACTCATGGGCCTCTTCTTGGGTGCGGCCTAAGCCCTTTTTAAGATGGACCAATAACAGGGAAAGTGCTGCAGGGGTAACGCCGGAGATCCTGCCGGCCTGACCCAAGGTGCCAGGCTTGTGCAAATTAAGCTTTTGCTGAACCTCTTTAGATAAACCAAGAACCTGGGTGTAATCCAAAACCTCCGGTAGGGGGAAAGTCTCGTTATGCTCTTGCCGAGCAATCTCAACCGCCTGCCTGTCTATATACCCTTGATATTTAATAGAAATCTCAACTTGGTCACTAATCTGTTGGGCCAAGCCTAAATCATCATCCAATGTTCCCGCTGACCAAAGGCCGTCCGCCAGACTCGTAACTGCCTCATAAGTAATGCCGGGGCGCCTTAAAAGGTCCGCCAAACTACACTCATGGGATAAGTCTTGCCCTAAGAGCTCAGAAACCGCTTTTGCTGAGCCATGCTTTGGACCAATCCAAATATCTTGCAAACGGGATGTTTCACGTGAAACAGCCTCTTGTTTTCTACAGAACGTATTCCAGCGGTAGTCATCTACCAAGCCAAGTTCGCGACCAATGGTGGTTAAGCGCAGATCCGCATTGTCTTCACGTAAGCTCAAGCGGTATTCCGCGCGGCTAGTAAACATGCGATAGGGCTCCTGAACGCCAAGAGTAATCAAGTCATCAACCAAAACACCGATATATGACTCACTTCGCTTGGGCAGCCAAGGCTCTTTGCCTTGTGCCGCTAAGCCAGCATTAATACCGGCAAGCATTCCTTGGGCGGCAGCCTCTTCATAACCTGTCGTGCCATTAATCTGGCCTGCAAAATACAGGCCCGCAATGGCTTTGGTCTCCAAACTATGCCGCAAATGGCGTGGATCAAAGAAGTCGTACTCAATGGCATAACCAGGGCGCACAATAACCGCCGACTCTAGGCCGCGAATACTTCGGACCAAATTCCACTGAACATCAAATGGAAGGCTGGTGGAAATGCCATTAGGGTAAAACTCGTTTGTTGTTAAGCCCTCTGGCTCCAAAAATATCTGGTGACTATTTCTAGAGGCAAAGCGGTGAATCTTATCCTCAATAGAAGGGCAATAGCGAGGGCCCACCCCTTCAATAACACCGGTATACATCGGAGAACGGTCCAGGCCACCACGAATAATGTCGTGTGTTTGCTCATTGGTATGAGAAATCCAACAAGGAACTTGCTTGGGGTGTTGCTCTGGTCGACCCAAGCAGGAGAAAACAGGCACAGGGTCTAAATCCCCCGGCTGCTCCAGCATCACCGAGAAATCGATAGTTCGCCCATCAATCCGGGGTGGGGTACCGGTCTTTAATCTTCCCTGAGGAAGCTTCAGCTCTTTTAATCTAGCTGACAAAGAAACGGCTGCAGGGTCACCAGCTCGACCCCCAGCATGGTTATTTAAACCAACGTGAATCTTGCCATCCAAAAAGGTGCCCGCAGTGAGCACCACCTTTTTGGCCATAAACTTCAGACCCATTTGCGTAACCACACCCTGAACCACATCACCCACAACTAGCAGATCATCTACGGCGGCTTGGAATAGAGTCAGATTTACTTGGTTTTCGAGGCGCCGACGGATCGCTGCCTTATATAAAACACGATCGCCTTGTGCGCGGGTCGCACGGACAGCAGGGCCCTTGCTCGAATTTAAAATCCGAAACTGAATACCGGCTTCGTCAGTGGCAGCTGCCATTGCGCCACCCATTGCATCAATCTCTTTGACCAAGTGCCCTTTGCCAATACCGCCAATTGAGGGGTTACAACTCATGGCGCCCAAACTCTCAATACTGTGGGTAATTAGAAGGGTTTCACACCCCATGCGTGCGGATGCAAGGGCAGCCTCAGTTCCAGCGTGACCACCGCCAACCACAATGACATCGAAGTTCTTTGAATAACGCATGATTTGCCTCAGATAGGGCGATGATCATAGCATTTTGTAGGTTTCACGTGAAACAAATGTGGGGAAGCACACGAAAGGGATTAATGAATATAACCTAATTTATTGTTTTTATTAGTTTTTTTTGTAAAACAACTTAACTGGTTTTGCTGTTTTTTATAAAGGTTTGGATTGCCGTCTTGGACGCCTCATCCAAAACATCCATAGGAACTCTTTGGGACCCCTGAACAATCATGAGGGCGTAAGGCTTTGCAAGCGCCGCAGCTTCAGGACATAAATGCAACTCCTCACCAACCGCAGGTGATTGGCTGCGCCAATAATTGATGGCCGCCTCTAAATCCTGAATGCCAACAAAGAGCATCTTAAGAATTATTTACCATCGAGAGATAACATGGTGCCGCGACACTTCTTGGCCCCACAACGGCACTCGTAATCTTTTTTCATCTGCTTGGTAACCCGACCCTCAACATCAAGAGAGTAGTCGTAAAAAAGTTCTTCACCCTTTTTGAGGTCGCGTTTCGCATAAATAAATACACGGGGCTCACCATTAAAGCTATCTTCTCTAGTCTCACAGCTGGGCTTGCAAGAGTGATTAATCCAGCGTGCCGCATTGCCGCCGTACTTGGCATCAATGCAACGACCGTCTTCTAGTGAAAAGTAAAATGTGTGGTTTGGGTCTTTTGGATCATGCGGGTGGCGCTTCTCGGCTAACTTCCAACTGATGCGCTCGCCCTTGTACTCAATAATTGCCGCCCCTTTTTTAATGGGTTTAGCAACAAACACACCCTTGCCATGGATCGGTGATGATTTAACAATAATGCAAGACTTATCCATGGTCGGTACAGCCAATTTCTTTTTAGCCATTTAAATCAAACATCCAGGTTGCGAGCGATTAGAGCGTTTTTCTCAATAAAGGCACGACGCGGTTGAACCTCATCACCCATCAAGGTGGTGAAGACTTGATCGGCAGTAATCGCATCTTCAATTTTGACTTGAAGTAAGGTGCGCGAACCCGCATCCATTGTGGTTTCCCACAGTTGAGAAGGGTTCATCTCTCCAAGACCTTTGTAGCGTTGACGACTTAACACACGCTCTGCTTCAGAAAGCAACCAAGCAAAAGCCGCCCTGAAGTTTTGAATAGTTTGCTCTTTTTGATTTTTATCTGGATCACCTCGGCGCACTTTTGAGCCCGGCAACACTTTGCCAGACAAAACTGCGGCAGCATTTGCTAGGCTTTGATAGTCATCGCCATGTACAAAGTCAGAGTTAATTGCAGATAACTTTAAGTTGCCATGAATACGGCGCGATAACAATAACTTAAAGCGATCAGTGCGCTCTTCTTTTTGCACAATGATTTCTGGTGGAAGTGCCAAGGGGTTTAAAGAGTCTGTCAAGGCAACACGCAAACGCTCCGCCGAATCTTGTGCTGATTTCTCAGTGTCTAGGTTTAATTGGGTGCCCGAAGCAATAGCGCGCAGGGCGTCCTCATCAATGTTGCGCGATAAGCGATCTACAACCGACTGAATAACTTGATAGTGCTTGGCAAGCTCACCCAAATCCGCACCCTCAATAATCTCGCCTGATGGCGTTTGGAGAGACGCTGACTCTAATGCAATCTTTAAGAGCAATTGATTTAACTCAACATCATCTTTAATGTATTGCTCATTCTTACCAAACTTTACTTTATACAAAGGTGGTTGAGCAATGTAAATGTGGCCGCGCTCAATCAGTTCAGGCATCTGTCTATAGAAAAAAGTGAGTAAGAGTGTGCGAATATGGCTACCATCGACGTCCGCGTCGGTCATGATGATGATGCGGTGATAGCGTAGTTTATCTGCCTTGTATTCTTCAGCACCAATACCGGTTCCAAGAACAGTAATTAAGGTAACAACCTCTTGGCTGGCCAACATTTTATCGAATCGAGCTTTTTCAACGTTTAGGATTTTTCCTTTCAATGGAAGAATCGCCTGAAAACGTCGGTCACGACCCTGCTTAGCAGAACCGCCCGCGGAATCTCCCTCGACAATAAATAATTCTGATTTTGTTGGATCTTTCTCCTGGCAGTCTGCCAACTTTCCAGGGAGACCCAAACCATCAAGAACACCTTTACGGCGAGTCATGTCGCGAGCCTTACGGGCTGCCTCACGAGCACGGGCAGCATCTACAATTTTTCCGCACAAAATTTTCGCATCGGCTGGGCGCTCTTGAAGATAAGCACTTAATGCTTCGGCAACAATCTCTTCAATAGGTCCGCGAACCTCACTAGAAACCAGCTTGTCTTTTGTTTGGCTTGAAAATTTTGGCTCTGGAACTTTAACCGACAACACGCAGGCAAGGCCCTCGCGCATATCATCACCAGAAATTTCTACCTTAGCTTTTTTGGCAACCTCATGCTCATCAATATATTTATTGATGACACGCGTCATTGCTGCGCGCAAGCCTGTTAAGTGGGTACCGCCATCGCGCTGAGGGATGTTGTTAGTAAAACATAAAACTTGCTCACTAAAACTATCATTCCATTGCATGGATACTTCAGCGGTGATGTTGCCACCTAGATCTGACGGACGAATACCTTCAGCATAAAAAATATTGGGGTGTAAAACATTTTTTGTTTGGTTGATGTATTCAACAAAACCTTTTACACCGCCAGAGAAAGCAAAGTCTTCCTCTTGACCAGATCGCTGGTCAATTAGTTTGATGTGAACGCCGTTATTTAAGAATGAAAGCTCGCGAATGCGTTTAACAAGAATCTCATAGTGAAATTCAATATTTCCAAAAATAGTTTCATCCGCCAAGAAATGCACTTCAGTGCCAGATAAATTGGTATCCCCAGTAACGGTGATTGGTGAAATCGCCACACCGTTTTCCTCTTGAATGTTGCGGTTCTGAATAACCCCACGCGCAAACTCCATGTAATGCGCTTTGCCATCACGACGAATGGTGAGCTTCAACCATTTAGAGAGTGCGTTTACGCAACTAACACCCACACCATGCAAACCACCAGAAACCTTATAACTATTTTGGTCAAACTTACCACCAGCATGCAACTCCGTCATTACAATCTCAGCTGCGCTTCTTTTTGGCTCATGCTTATCGTCGTATTTAATTCCAGTTGGAACGCCACGCCCGTTATCAACTATGGAAATGGAGTTGTCAGTTTGTATAACAACAGTAATTTCAGAGCAATACCCAGCTAAAGCTTCATCAATAGAGTTATCTAAAACCTCAAAAACTAGGTGATGCAAACCCGTGCCATCAGAGGTGTCTCCGATATACATACCCGGACGCTTACGAACAGCCTCAAGACCTTCTAAGATTTGGATCGATGATGCACCATACTGCTCTACTACTTTTTTTTCTTCAGTCATTTTTTTCTAAATTAAATACGCATTGGCATCACAACATACTTGAAGTCTTCTGAACCAGGTAGGGTAATCACCGCACTACTATTGGCATCACCCAAACTAATCTGAATTTTTTCACTCTTCAGGTTTGATAAAACATCTAACAAATAACTTACATTAAATCCAATCTCAACAACATCACCACTGTATTCAGTCTCAATCTCTTCTTGAGCCTCTTCTTGCTCAGCGTTAGTAGATTGAACAGTAATTCGATTTGGTGATAAAGAAAAACGTACGCCCTTGAATTTATCAGTTGTCAAGATTGCTGCACGCTGTAGTGCTGATTGCAAAACATCTCGGCCAACCACCAATGAGTTTTTATGCCCTTTAGGAATCACACGCTGAAAATCAGGAAACTTCCCCTCAACCAGTTTTGAAATGAGCTCGATATCACCAAATGTAAATTTCACTTGGTTTGATGTCAGACTCATTTCCAGCAACTCATCTGAATCTTCAAGTAAGTGTTGACACTCGAGAATAGTTTTGCGGGGAATAATAATTTCCTGTCGCTGACCAGACCCCACTGGAGCCTCAGCTAGCTCAACTTGAGAGTAGGCCAAGCGATGACCATCGGTGGCTACAGCGATTACCTGTTTACCCTCAACAACCAACAACATACCATTGAGGTAATAACGAATATCTTGCTGCGCCATCGCAAAATGCACTTGGCTTACCAGTTGCCGAAAACTCTTTTGAGTCATCTTCCAGCTTGCGGTTACCTCACCAACACTCTGCATAACAGGGAACTCGGTTGCAGAAAGGGTTTGTAAAGAGAAACGGCTTTTACCGCTCTGCACAACCATTTTGTTGTCTTTAAGATTTAGCGCAACAGGGCCTTCTGGAAGTGCGCGCAAAATATCAAGCAATTTCCTCGCAGCCACTGTTGTAGTCACATCCTCTGGACCAACACCAAAAGTGGCGTTAGTTGTAATTTGAATTTCTATGTCCGTCGATACAAAAGACACCTTGTCACCTTGTTTTTTAAATAACAAGTTTGCCAAGATCGGCAAAGTATGTCGACGTTCAACAATGCCACTAACAACCTGAAGTGGTTTTAACAAACTGTCACGTGAAGTGTTTACGAGTTGCATTGCTTTTAAATCCTTGTATATATCTTATTAGTAGTAGTAG
>NZ_NCJB01000061.1:0-17265 GCF_002282275.1 Polynucleobacter sp. 39-46-10
GCAGCAATAATCATCGAATCATAGTGTTGATATCCATAGCGCCTGGAGACCATTAGTCCAGTCTCAAAGGTATCTATATCTAGAGATCTCACATTGAATATGGATGTAAATAGATCCAAAAACTCATCTAGCTCAGTATTAGATATTTTTATTTTTCTTAGAGAAGCTGATGTAAATTCACTGAGCACTTGAACGCTAATCACATTGTGCTGCTGTAGATTTTTGCTTACCCAGTCTGCTTTTTTGTCATCTGATGACAGTAGGTAAAGCAGGGTATTGGTATCAAAAAATATTTTTTTAGCGTTCATTCAGTTCGGATCTATCAAAGTGAAAATCAGCAGGCATTCGTCCACGAAATTTTCTCAGACCCTCAATCCTCTCTTGCAGAGATGGTTTCTTTCTAATGTGGAAATGTTTTTTATCGGCGACCTGAACCTCAATATCATCCCCTTCCTTAAGCTTCAAATATTCCACCACTTGGGAGGGCAGTCGAATAGCTAGGCTATTACCCCATTTGGAAACGATCATGATTAATAACTCCTTTTGATATACACATAATAATGTATATCCAACTGGAATGTAAATGCAACCACACCAATTAGATAAGGGGTGGCTTGACCCTTCAATTACAATGCTGATATAGGGCCCATAGCTCAGTTGGTTAGAGCAGAGGACTCATAAGAGAGATAACCTCGTTGTATTTTGCTAAGAACCTAATAAACATAAGGGTCTTAGCGTGGTAAGGGTAGATAAGTTTGCTTACACACCGCTTACACACCGAGGCAAGTTGTAAAGCAGTAGTTTTAGCCCAGTTTTATCGGGTTAAAAAGAGCAAGTTTAGGGCCCATAGCTCAGTTGGTTAGAGCAGAGGACTCATGGCGTAAGTTGTGCCATATACGTGGAAACTGTATATGGGATGGTGTCAAATTCGGAGAAAGCTAAATGTAGTCAAAAGCTGCACAAGCTAACGCCGAGCGAAGCTTAGTAGAAATACTTTGAACGTGTAGAGACTAGACGGCACCCATCTAAGTCGAGCAATCGATATGATGAAGGCATAGTCCAGGGAGTAATGAAAATTACACAAACCGGAATCCTTTGGTCCCAGGTTCAAGTCCTGGTGGGCCCACCAGAAAAGCAAACCCTCATCAGCAATGGTGGGGGTTTTGTCTTTTGAGCGTTACTTTAAGCAAGGTTTAGAATGGCTCATGGCTTTGAAATTACCTGCAATACTGCCCTCATCTCACTATATAAGGCGATTGCATAGTCAATCTGGAGGTGTTCGTGCATGGACACATCTTGCTGAGTTGAATAATGCAGATAATCAATTTAGTCGCGGATTTGTAAAGCATTTCCCTGATGTTGCTTACAGGTCATTATTTAATGAGTATTTCGGCTACACAGTAATGTCAGCTTTAGGCATTCCACAGCCTGATGCTGCAATGATTGAAGCGCCAATAGTTATAGATGATGTCGAGCAATTGCGCTGGGCTTTCGTTAGCTTTCAACCCACTCCGACTTACGAAGGTACGCCTCAAGAAATATATAACCTAAAAAACCCCAATGAAATTCAGCAATTCATAACAAGAATACTTTCTTGTCCTTCATTTTCTTTAATGGTCGCTGCTGACCAGCTTGTAATGAATGGAGATAGAAACGCTGGAAATTTAGTGTTTACCTCTAAAAAGAGTTTTGTGGTTATTGATCATAGTGATATCTTGGGGGGTCCAAATTGGCTATCTCAGAATTTATGGGGTAAAACTGATTGGATTAAAAGCAAGCCATTAGAAGAGTGGGTTGATATGAAAAGCTTATCAAGTACACATAGGAACGCAATTTATTCAGCGGCTAGTCTGATAGAAGAAAGGTTTTTTAAAGAAATCTCCAATTTAAAGATTGCGTTAGATGCAAAATCTAGTCAAGAATCATCTGATGCATTAAGCGCAATATGGTGGAGAAATATGGATATCGTGAACTGGTTTCAGAAAAGATTAAATATTCTCGTATGACAAATTTTGAAAAAACACTCTCTTCATATTCCGGTCCAAGTAATGGCATAAGGGTTGCTGGAAAATTATTTGTGATCAAATGCACGCCTGATATTTTTACTGGCGAGACAATTAATATTGGTGTTTGCGCAATAGATGGTATTAATGGCGATAGGTATGTCAAGATTATCGAAGAGCCTGGAAGGCTGAGCTGTTTTTATGGGGACGCATCTCACGCAATCTTATCTTTGGCAAAAATTACAAAAGAGTCATTATTGTTAAAGGGCGACTCACCATCACCCCAAGTAGTTTTTGGTGAAATGACATCTTTTTATAACTCCAACATCAAGCAAGTTATAAATGATGTTTTTAGAACTCAAGTTACAGCAGCCCTTCCACATCGCGAATCAAAAATTATAAAAATGGTTGATGATGATGAGGCTTTAGAGGATGTATCAAATTATTTGAAAGAAAAATTTCAATTAGGTGCCGATTTTTTAGCTAATACTCCAAATGTAATTATCAATACTGATAAGGGGGCTAGGGCTATTAAGGTTCCATTCCAGCCTGCAAATGGTGTTGGAACGATTCGAAGCGCCTATTATTCTCCCCAAGCTTTAAAAACGCATCTCATGGATAGTTACTTAGATATGGAATGTGCTGCAAGGTATAGAAAAAAATCGTACATGGCACTTTTCATTCTGAGACCTAAAGACGCTTTAATTAAAAATGCCAATCAAGTTGACGCAGTTATTGATAGTATTTCCTATCGGGCGCCGAAAAATATGCTTTTAGAAGTCTCGGATGAAATTAGTGAACTTGCAGAGGCAATCAATAGCTGGGGTCGGGTAGCCGCTTAATCATCTTTATCCATATGGTATCTACCGGAGCAGTGATAACACCTTCTTTCAGTATCCCCATTTTCATTTTCCCAAGTTTCAAGCTCCCCAATAGTTGATTCACATCCACAGCTTGTGCATGATGATGGCAGATAATCGCTGTATTCATTTTTGCAGAATTTACAACGATATCCCGTGCTGGAATCAGCGCAAAGTGCTAGCGTAGGATGCCCGCATTCATCGCAGTCTATGCATATTGCGGGTTGGTTTGGATCCATTGGATCTTGGGGGTTTTGATACTTAATTTTATCAACTTCAATGATTGCATTGTGGACTGCTAATTTGTACTCATCAGATAAGGTTTGAAATATATCGATATTTTTTGCGCCAACCGCTTTTGCCAAATCGATGTTTGATTCTTCCTCTAAAAATTCGTGTAACGAGAAAAAAACTCGACCGATTGTGTGTCTAGCTTCAAAAACATCCATGGAAAACTTATAGTGCTCAATATTGTTGCGTAATTCTTTTAGCCATTCCAAATCTTTTTTAAATTGGGGGCTAAGAGTATCTGAGGATTCATTATTAATAAAATTCACTGCATCCCAGAGGCCAATTGTTTTTTCTTTTGTTAAGTTTTTAGCAAATGGGTCCCTATAAATTAATAGTGGATGCTTTTGGGTTATGTGATGCTTAAGAACTAGCTCTAGGAAGTGAGCCATGTGAAGTACGGCAAATTTATATGCCTTTTCGTCCCCAGCTTCACCGGCTTGATATTTGGCAAGTGCTTCATTCAAGCTATCCAAGGCGTTATCAAGCAATCCTAGTTCGTGTTTAAACATATCGTATCCAGTTTGTATTGCCATTAGTTAGAGATATATTACCTTTATTAAGCGTTACTTTAAGTAACGCTTTCTAAGTCCGAGCCTATCTCTAAAGGCTATTAACAAACTCGATTTGAATTGATTGTTTGTCCGAAAAGTAGGCTAAAACGCCTATCGTACGTGTATGGGTTATCGATATTGATAGTCCCATGTATACGGGAGAAGCAAATGAATCAAAGCAATCTTGCAGTTAATCAAGTCATCTCTTTTGACACTTTAAAAACGTCAGCATATGCCAGTGCCAAGATCAATCTTGGTGATGAATTGGATATGGACGACTTAGGAGCGTTATTTGCGGTGAATGACTATTTCCAGCAAAGACTGGGGCATTCCGTGTTTTCTAGCATTGAAATGGCAGCCATTGGCGATGCACTAGAAAAGCACGGGATTATGTATCTGGAGGCGCAATGAGCTTGGGTAACTATCAAGCGTTACTCCAAGTAACACTGAAATTGCCAAGAGGGCCCCATCAAATGCCAAGAGCTGCCATGAGATTGCCATTGCTCTTTGGATATCTTGACCATGCGATTTGCCCGATACCGGTTGTCCTAAGCCACCATCAGAAACTAAAGTTACTATATGCCGCAAATCGTTGAAACTACCCATGAGATGCTACCTAGAGAGCTGGTGATCTATCGCCGTGAGCGCAGTGGCATCTGGCAATGTCGCTATAAGGTTGCTGGAGTTTGGCAAAGAGCTTCTACTAAGGAGCGAAAGATCGAGCTGGCTAAAGATCGGGCTAAAGAAATCTTCTTTGAGGCGCAGATTCGTAATCGCTCTAATTTGCCTGTTGTTACTCGTCGCTTTAAAGATATTGCCAAGCTAGCTATTGAGCGTATGGAGCAAGAGTTATCTGCTGGCAAAGGCAAAGTCATCTATAGAGACTATATTCGGGTAATTAAGGATTACATCATTCCCTCACTAGGTAATCGCATGATTACTAATATTGACTATAAAGCACTAGAGCAGTTTGATCGAGCTCGCATTGAGCTGATGGGTAAAGAGCCTACGTCTAGTACCTTACATACTCAAAATGCTGCGATGAACAGGGTATTTGATGAAGCGGTCATTCGAGGTTTTTTAACTGAAGCCAATCGTCCCAAGCTAGTAGCCAACAATGGCAAGAAGAGTGATCGTAGACCAGCTTTTGAATTGCATGAACTAAAGGCCCTATTGGCTAACTTAGAACCTTGGATTGATGCTGCTCGCAATCTGGCTAGTCGTGAGCGTAGACAAATCATGCGCGACTATATTGAGATGCTAGTCGATACTGGCGCAAGACCTGGGATTGAGCTACTGGATATTAAGTGGAAGCAGATTCGCTTCATGATGAGCCCTGCCTCAACTTTGACAGATCAAGTCGATGAACGGGGTGAGCGCATTGAAGTGCATAACCTAAACCGTAGTTGTGAGCTTACTGTTACTGGAAAAACAGGCACCAGGCAAATTATTGGTAGGCAGCCCACAGTAAAGGTGCTGGAGCGTATAGCCCAGAGAAACTATGGGGTTGATAGCTCATTAACTGAGCCCCTTAAGGACTTGATTGTTCCTACTAATGAAGATTATGTATTTAGGACTAAGGATAATAAGGAAGATGTCAGTGAGTCATTTCAGAAGATGTTTATGTGCTTCTTGGAAGATCACAACTTATTAAAGGATCCAAAGACAGATCAAAAGCGAGTGTTTTATAGCTTACGTCATACGTATGCCACTTTAGCGTTAACCCATGACCGAGTACCTATTCATACCCTAGCCAAGCAAATGGGTACCAGTGTTGTAATGATTGAGCGCCACTATAGTCACTTAAAGGTTATCCAAGCAGCAGAACAGCTCCGTGGTGCGGAAACTAGGCGGTTAATTGAGGCTGACGCTAAAGTTAGTGCGAGCTATCAAAGTAAGAAGCGGGCTGAACGAGAGCTACGTGCGGCATAGGTCAGATGCAAGCGTTACTTTAAGTAACGCTTACGATCGAGAACTCTCGCGACCAACGGATTAAAAGAGTGCGATTGACTGTGCGATTGCTTTTGGGTACAAAGTTCGAATCTGTGGCTCGGATTTCGAACTTTTGAGCGTTACTTAAGTAACGGTTGAAAAAATTCTGCGTGACAACAGATTATGCATCTATTCGTAGATGTTGGTTATCTTCTGAGCAAGTTGCCCTGGAATGACATAGTCTCCTTCTTCAATCTTTAGAAGGGCGCTGTAAGGTTTATTTTTACCTTTGGCAATAAAACCAAGTTCATTTTCAATGTCTATTTCAAAGCTAACTGACTTACCAAAATCAGGGTTGATTGCTGCAAGAAGTTCGGATGTTTGCCTTTTGGCCACAGTAAGGGCGGATTCATCCTTATGATTATGTAAATCCGTGTCATAAATGGCTGTATAAGGGATTTGAAATAAGTTAAGTAGCTTGCAGTAGAGGGGTATGGAGGATTTTGATGCACAGTCAACCAATGTGTAGTCGTATCTAAAAACATCGAGGTTTTTGGCTAATCTTGGAATGATTGCCTTTTCTGTTGGACCTTCCACCAAAAGAACTCTTTTTGCAAAAAAGAGTTCATTTCTATCTGGATTTAGCCAAGATGAGAGCTGGAAATCATCTCTATCGCTGCCAGTAAATATTTCCTCAGTGCACTGACATATCCTTGTCCCAATTGCCTCTGAATCCTTTCTTACTATGCAAATTGATTTATATTGATCGACATTTATAAGTGCGCTTGAATGGGTGCACAAGGTGATTTGTATGTTATGTCTAGAGAGGTTTGCGAGGGAGTCAAACATTGCTCGTTGGGCTTACGGATGAAGGAATAGCTCAGGCTCTTCAAGGACAAAAAAAGATGAATTTGACGATGTTCTAGTGGATGTTTCGTCGGGGTTGATGGTTGAAGCCTTGTCTGACATCACCTTGATCATTGCGAAAATCAAGGCTCTTTGTAGTCCATGCCCCTTTCTTCTGATGTCAGTTCTTACGCCATCGTTTACCCACACTTGCGTATTAGCTCTAAAGACATCATCAATATTTGGTGGCGTTATTTCAACATTTACCTTTGCATTCCATGACTCTAGTTCTGCACTAAGGAGCACTTCGAATTCAACCAATTCCGTCGGCCTATTTTCGTTTTGATCTCCATTTGAATCATACTCATTTAGAGATCCAAATAGGTTCGTTAGATTGTTTTTTGTTGATTTCCAGTCATCATTGTTATTAGACATATCCGTAACTATTTTCGAGAATATTTTCCCGAACGAGCTGGCCTCTTTTGAGGAGAAGTCTTCGGATGCATCTTTTATTGCAGGAATAAAATAAATATTTCCAAATATTCCTTTGGCTACAGACTTTAGACCTAGAAAATTAGATTCTTCCATAATGTAGTTAAAGCTAATTTTGTCTTTGTTATCTTGGATATATTTTTCCTGAGCATCTACGATATCTTGTTTGGAGAGGCGGCCCGCTTCCGGTAAGTATTGATAAAAGGGTAGAGAGGCAGCAACATCTCTCTTGGTATATGAGGCTGCGCTTGATTCTTGTAAAAATTCATCAGCAGGCGTCTCTGTATAGCCGTGGTATTCAAAGTTTCCGCCAATATATGCCGTTTTTCTAACTCGAATTTTTTTATCAGCAGTTACATATTTTTTGAAAGTTGTTTGATCAGCCTCATCAAGATCTGAAAATAAAATCTCAACAAATAACTCTTGAGATCCATAATTGAAATCCAATTCTTGGGGTTTTATTTCTCCGAAAAAAAATAATAGCGATGAAAGAATGTTGGATTTGCCATGATTATTTTGTCCAATGAAAATCATTAAATCTTGGAATTTAATTTCCAACCCTTTAATCGATCGCCAATTTGAAACCTTAACTAGTTCTATTTTCACTATGCAACCCTTTGATTTATTGCAGTTAAATTAATGATGCATTGATAAATTCATTATGAAAGTTAGAATATCACTGGATAAGTAAAAATATAACCATTTACATGATATTAAGAATTATTTGAAATGAACTCAGGTCGCATTTACGTGCCAACTTATTCATAGGACCCCAATCTTTTTGCAGCCTGTGCGATGATTCATTATCCGAAAGTAAAGCTTGATTAGTGCGGCGTTGATTTTCTAGGCTATTTGATGGGTTATTCAGATGGCTTGACTCAAATCGGGATCCCACTCGACAAGTGATAACATGGAGCTGATTATTTCTATAAAGGTAACGGTTGTTTCCATTATTTAATTCTTCAGGCGTATTGCCTCCCTACATAGGTAGCAATCCTGGGGTTGTTGGCGCCTGCTCCCCATACAAAACAGATTTAATAACGATTGCCTCGAAGCTGGCAACCAGTGCTGAAAGAGTAGACATTCTTCTTGGATTTTTGGATTACCGTTCCGAACTAAGAAAAGTAGGAATAAGCGTTGGGTTTCAACTGCTAGATGGTAGTTTTACCGAAAATTGTGAGGTTTCTAGAGGTAGACCTCCCAAAGATTTGGATTTGGTTACCTTTGCTTATTTGCCAGTAAGCCCCCTTGAGATACAGAAGTTTTTGGATGACCATAGACATTTGTTTGATCATGATTTGGTTAAGAGTAAATATAAATGCGATGCTTTTTTTGTAGACCTATCAAAAGATTCAAGGTTAATAGTAGATGAGACTATTTACTGGAGTGGATTATTTTCCCACCAGAGAGATACCTTTTTGTGGAAAGGTATGCTTCAGGTTTCATTAAATGCTGATAATGACTACAAGGTAATTGAGATGTTAAATGGCGGGGTAAAGAGTGATTAAAAAACTTGCCCTAGATTCTCTAACCGCAGATTTAGCAAACATTGACTATTTGCTGCTAGATAGGACCGCCCAATCCGACCCTGTTGGGCATATGCAGTTTAGTCAAAGGAAAGAAAGAATTCAGCGGGAGATTGACCAGCTTAAAGCTACGCCAGAACTAAAGGCTAGCGTAGGTTTATTTTTCTCTGGGGGCCCAGTTATTGGATCAAAAGGGATTAAAGCGGATTTTGTAGGCAAGGCTATTGAGGGATTTCAAGATTTGGTAGCAAAGCAATTCGCATCTGAGGAGACTGGATCAACTGGTAGTAGGGGGCCAATTCCATTTAAGCAAAACTCTGATTTATTGCTCACTGATATGGTTAGGGGTTCTGTTGGGGTTGTGCTTGAGGAGGCTGGTCAGAATGAAACTGTTACAGAAACACAGTTAAAGATAGTAATGGATCATGTAGCTGACGCGATTCTAAGTTCTTCTGGTGTTAATGCAGAAGACTTCGAGGGGTTATTGGAGAGAATTGATCATCGATATTTAACTTCATTGGCAAATCTATTCACCCTTCTAGATGATGAGCATGCCTTAATTAGGATAGTGGAGGATATGCGCGATATTCAGTTGGGCGAATTGGACATTAAAAGAGCTAGAGATCGCTTGGATTCTGCTCAAATTGATGAGGATGATTCTTCTGAATTCTCTGGTCGCTTGTACCTTTTGCCTGCCCACAGAAGATTTGAGCTAGCCCTCCTCGATGGGTTGACTACTATATATGGAACCATTTCCCCCGAGTTCGCAAAAACTAAATTAAATGAAATCTTGCTAGATGGGAATGTCGTTGGGCAAACCTGGAAAGTTCGTTTACATACCAGAACAATATCTAGGCCAAATAGAGAGCCAAAAATCACCTATACCCTGCTGGGTTTAATAGAGGAGATTCATTAGTCTTGGGGTTGTTGGCGACGCTATGAAGGCCAATCATTTTGCATTTTATGGAAAGCAATAGATTTTAAGATTATGCCAAACCTCACTTTTCCATTCTTTTCTTTGTTTTTAGGATAGGCAAAAGTCTCAGTAATAAAAATTAAGAGCCTTACTTAAGCAATTAGGTGAACCATAAGAATTTTTTATCAAAATTGCTTTCTCGGCATTTTCAGGGGTTTATTAAATCATTCAAGTAACCTAAAATACCCATTTAAGTAGGGTTATTTAGATGGCTACACGCTTGAGTGAGTATTTGGTATTTGTTGACGAAAGTGGTTCTCCGTCGATGGGTAATATTGATCCTGAATACCCGCTATTTGTCTTGGCTTTTTTGATTGTGAAAAAAGCCGACTACGTATCTACAGTAACTCCTGCTATCCAGCAATTCAAATTTAAGCATTTTGGCCATGACCAAATTATTCTGCATGAGCGTGAAATTAGAAGAGATAGTGGAAGTTTTTCATTCCTAAAGAATCCTGTCTTAAAGCAATCGTTTTTAGATGAGCTGACTGACATTATTAAAGACCTTCCATTTCATTTGGTTTGTGTCGTTATCAACAAAGATGGACATAAGAAACAGTATGTCAACCCGGCAAACCCATACCATTTAGGCTTGGAATTTGGTCTAGAGAGAGTTAAAGCATTTTTGATTCAGGAGGGCGAATGGGTGGATGCTGATCCATCAAGAGCGATTGTTAATCCGTCTCTTCATATCATTGTTGAGAAACGGGGAAATGCTGAAGACAATGAGTTGGAGCTAGAGTTCAGACGTATTTGTGATGGCGAAAACTATAGTCGAGAAAAGCTGAATTTCGAAATCATCTTTGCTGACAAAAAGTCGAATTCTGTCGGACTTCAAATTGCAGACTTGGTGGCTAGGCCAGTGGGTGTTTCTATCTTGAAGCCAACACAATCTAATAGGGCAGTTGAGGTGCTTAAACATAAGCTATTAAAAAGAGGTGGCAAAGTTGAGGGATGGGGCCTAAAGAGATTTCCCTAATCTAAAAAACAAAAAGCCCCGGAAAACCGGAGCTTAATGTCGACCGAGAATCCCCAGTCCTTGGCTTAATTATACATGTTTACCAGCTAATTTCAATCCACCTTAAAACCCTCAAATTAGGGTGTCAAGTTCTAGTAGCGTACACATAAGAAGAAAATATGCTTTAATTCAAAGTATGAAAAAAATTCTGATAGCTCTAGCATTGCTAGCTTTATCAATTCAAACCTCCTATGCAACTATTGCAGGCTACTGCCAAGAAGAGCAGGGTTCAGCCGTGCATGTTGCCCATCACGAGCATGAGGCAGTCGCTGCCGCTGTCTCTGCTAGCGATCCTGTAGCCGCTGATTCCGATTGCGGAGTCTGCCATTTGGCGCACTCGCCAGCATTAAAGTCGTCTTTTAGTGTTTCAATTGCTGCCACCGCCTTTCATTACGAAAGTGCTCAAGTAGAATTTTTGGTCGATTTTTCTCCCACCCCACCTGAAAAACCTAATTGGATGGCTCTCGCCTAAGTTAGCGAGAGCACCAATCTAACCTTCTCGCTAACTCTGTTTTGTATAAACAAATGGAGTTTTTATGTCGCGAGAGTATTTGGACGCAGCTTGTCGCTGTGTCATTCAACTTACAGGATTAATCTTCCTATTGGGATCACCAATAGCGCTAGCCAACGGAGAGCGCAAAGGTGAATCAGCTTTAAAAGCTTTCTATGAGTCATCATGGGAGCGCCAGCCTGACTACAGAGCCTATCAATATAGGGTAGAAGCAGCGCTTGCTAAACAAAAAATTGCTAGCAGTCTTTTGGTGAGTCCAGCATCAGTAGAGGTCTCCCAAAAAACAGATAGAGCAAATAGTAACCAGGGCGCTAGCGAGACTATCCTCGGTCTGGGTATTCCACTTTGGCTTTGGAATGAGCGGTCAAGCTCAATTAATTTAGCTGATGCTGAATATAAAAAACTTATGTCTCAATACTATCTTGCCCAATTAAAGATTGCAGCTGAAGTAAGAGATACCTATTGGAATTACCAAAGATCCAAGATTGAATCTGACTTGGCACTACGTCGGTTTGAGAACGCAAAGACGTTGGCTATGGATGTTGAAAAAAGGTTTAAGGCCGGTGATCTATCTCGCGCTGATCTACATCAAGCTAATGGAGCGCTCGCATCCTCAGAGGCCTTTTTGGTTGAGGCGCAAGCCAATGTGATTAATGCTGAGCAAAGGGTGCGCTCTTTATTGGGTAGTGAGAATCTAAAGAAAATTCAATTCGGCGATGCTACTAAAAATATTGAGCCAGTACCTAAGGTTCCTGAAAATTTATCAGGCTTAGATTCCAGCTTACCAATAGTTGCCGCACTTATGGATCAGTTGGAGGTCGCCAGAAAGGCGCTTGATTTGGCAAAGTCTCAAACGAGGGCTTCACCTGAGTTGCAAATATGGACTACTAAGGGTCGTGAAGTTTACGGAGTTCCGTATCAGCAATCTGTTGCGATTGGTTTAAGAATTCCATTTGGTTCTGATGCAAGAAATGCCAACAGATTGGCGAGTGCTACGGCGGAGATAGTGGATTCCGAGGTGCGCTTAGCTTATGAGCGCGAGTCTGCCTTAAGTAATGTGGAATCAAATATAGCCTTGGTTAAATCAGCCCAATTGAAACTTAGCGCTGCCGATAAAAGATCGACCTTAGCTAACGAAACTCGACAATTTTTTGAAAAATCGTTCCGCTTCGGAGAAACAGACCTGCCTACAAGATTGCGCATTGAGATTGAAGCAGTAGACGCCAATCGACAAGCGGCGGTTGCAAAAATTAATTACGCAGTAGCTGTCTCAAATCTACGTCAGGCGCTTGGCCTGTTACCTGAATAAGTACATTGATCCTATGAAATTATTTAAAAACTATACCTACTACTTGGTGCAGCTAATAGCTGCTCTAACTTTAGCAATCTCGCCTACATCGTATGCAGGCCCGGGACATGATCACGGTGACGAAAAACCTAATCAGCAGCAAGCCCAAAAAATGCCACGTTTTTACGCTGAGTCTAATCTTTATGAACTTGTGGGGGTCATTCGAGGCAAGCAAATAACGCTTTATTTAGATCGCTATGCAACTAATGAGGTGGTAAAAGGCGCCAGCATTGATGTTGAGGTTGATGGGGCAAAAGTAGCTGCAAAGTCGCATGGTGATGGAGAGTATTTGATCGAGCTAAAAGACAAAATTAAAGATCAGCCAACCCCCATTAGCATCAACATCAATGATGGCGGCGAGCTCGATATTTTAGTTTCCACAATTGATTTAAGTCAGTTTGGAAATTCTTCAGTAATGAATTGGAAAGCATGGTTAAAGCTATTGCTACTGGTGTGCTTTGTTGCCGGAGTTGCATATTGGTCTTATCGCAATAGGGGCTTATTAAGAAGCCGTGCTATAAGAATCATCAATCAAATTAAGGAGCGGGTATGAATCGCAATTTAAGAGACCTCAGATTATTCGCATTTCTGATGGGTTTATCAGCTGCGTTATTTACCTTCAAAGTCTATGCTGGTCCAGGACATGATGACTCCTCAGTACAGGTTCAGGGCGATGCTCCCAAAAGACAGGCCGATGGGAATCTTTTTGTCCCAAAACCTGCTCAAAGACAGTTGCATGTCATGACTGCCCCTAGTCAACCGGGTGAATATGCCAAAACCTATGATTTAGCAGGTAAGGTCATCATGGATCCTAACTTTGGAGGCAAAGTTCAGGCCATCGTTGCAGGTCGAATTACTCCTGGGCCTAACGGCTTTCCATTGCCGGGGCAAAGGGTAAATAAAGGCGACATTCTCGCTTATGTAACCCCTGAAGCTGGTCCTGGAAAATCACGATCGCTTGCAGAGAGTCGGCTAAAGCGATTGCGTGAACTGAGCGATACAGTTCCTCGTAAAACAATTGAAGAGGCAGAGGCTGCGGTTGCTAATGAAGAATTAAGGGCTCCAGTTACTGGAATTATTTCTACTGCTGGTATTGTCTCTGGCCAGGTTGTGCAAGAGAGAGATCTGATTTTCGAGGTAGTAAATCCTTCTAAGTTTTTAATTGAGGCGCTTGCCTATGATCCAAACTTGGCGAAAAACATTGCTGATGGAAAAGTTGAAGTCAATGGCAAGGTGATTGAGCTTTCTTATCTTGGTGGTGGTCAGACCCTACGCGAACAGGCTTTACCACTCGCATTCTCTGCTAAAGCTGATGATTTGCAATATCTCCCTATAGGTCAGCCTATAAGAGTATTTGTAAACACCAATACCAAGATCTTGGGTACCAAAGTCCCCGCAAAATCGCTTGTTAAGAGCGGCTCAAATCAAACCATTGTGTGGGTAAAAAGAAATCCCGAAACCTTTGAGCCTAGGGTGGTGGTTTTTGAGCCCTTGGACGGTCAAAGTATTGTCATCACGAGCGGCATTAAAGATGGTGACCGAGTGGTTACTGATGGGTCATCTCTCATTAACCAGATTCGCTAAGGACAGAACATGTTTACCTGGTTACTAGACTTTAGTTTAAAGAATCGAATGATGGTGATTTTGCTTAGCCTGATAGCTATGGGCTATGGGCTCTTTACCCTAAGCAAAATGCCTGTTGATGTATTTCCTGACTTGAATAAACCTACTGTCACGATCATGACCGAGGCCGGTGGTATGGCCTCTGAAGAGGTTGAGCAGCTCATCACCTTCCCATTAGAAACCGCCATGAATGGTTTGCCAGGTGTTGAAGCCATTCGTTCGGTATCTAGCGCAGGTCTCTCATTTATTTACGTCACATTTGATTGGTCCGTTGATATTTACCGTGCCAGGCAGATGGTTTCGGAGAGGTTGTCATCCATGGAGGGCGCTATTCCCGATGGCATCGTTTCTCGCATGGGACCCATTAGCTCGATCATGGGTGAGATTATGCAGATTGCCATTCCAATTGATGAGTCGAAGATTTCATCCATGCAAGTGCGCGAATATGCTGATTGGGTGCTTCGCCCAAGACTAATGGCTATTCCAGGTGTTGCTCAAGTGATTCCAATTGGTGGTCAGGTAAGGCAGTTTCAAGTACAGCCCAATACTCGCCGCATGGCTGAACTGGGTCTGAGCATATTGCAACTGGAAGATGCATTAAGGGGATATTCAGCCAATACATCTGGCGGGTTTCTTGAGTCGAATAATCGCGAGTACTTGATTCGTCATATAGGGCGAACTTCTAGTTTGGAGGATTTGAAAAATATTGCTGTTTCAAGCCGAAATGGCCAGCCAATACTCTTAAAGCAAGTCGCTGATGTCACATTTGCACCGGCCGTAAGACGAGGAGATGCTGGTTACGAAGGTGGTCCAGCGGTAATCCTGGGCGTTCAAAAGCAGCCCTCAGCAGATACGGTGGAATTAACCAGGAAAATTGAGACTGCAATATCTGAGTTAAAACAAGGCCTTCCAGTAGGTATGAATACCCCAAAAGTGACATTTAGACAGGCGAGTTTTATCGATGCGTCCATTAGCACCTTGGAGGGTAAGCTCATCGGTGCCTCAATCTTTGTAGCGGTAGTACTGTATTTGTTTTTAGGAACGATACGTCCAGTCATCATCTCTTTAACTGCAATCCCCGTTTCGATTTTATTGACAGCCTTAGTTTTTAAATACTTCGGCCTATCGATCAACACGATGACATTGGGAGGGTTAGCCATTGCGATTGGGGGCTTGGTAGATGATGCTGTAGTGGACGTAGAAAACGTGATTCGGCGTCTGCGAGAAAATCTTGATAGGGATAAGGTCAATCAATTATCTCCGCTAGCAATTGTACGAGCAGCCTCATTAGAGGTAAGGACAGGAATCATCTATGCAACTGCAATCATTGTTTTAGTGTTTATTCCACTATTTGCGTTACCGGGTATTGAGGGTCGCCTATTTGTGCCTTTGGGCATCGCATTTATTGTCTCTACCTTGGCATCGCTTTTAGTGTCAGTCACGATCACCCCAGTACTTTGCTTTTATTTGCTGCCATCAATGAAGTCACTTGGTGATCATGATACAAAAATCGTTACATGGCTAAAAAGTCATTACAAGGTTCAGTTATCTAAATTATTAGCGGCCCCCAAAAAACCTTTGATGTATGCATTTGCATCGGTCTTATTGGCTGGCGCGAGCATTCCTTTTATGGCGAGTTCATTTTTACCGCCGTTTAATGAGGGAACATTACTCATCGGCCTTCGTCTCAATCCTGGTGTTTCTCTTTCTGAGTCTGCTAGCGTAGCAAGTCAAGCCGAAAAGCTTGTCAGACAAGTTCCCGAAGTGACCTATGTGGGCCGAAGAAGCGGTAGGGCAGAGCTAGATGAGCACGCCGAAGGAGTGCATGTCAGTGAACTTGATGTGGGCATTAAACCAGCAGGTGAGCTAGACCGCTCAATGGCTGAGATCCAGGCCGATATTCGTTCAAGACTCGTCAATTTACCGGCTGCTATTGCGATTGGGCAGCCCATTTCTCATCGAATCGACCATATGCTCTCTGGCGTGAGATCCCAAATCGCGATCAAGATTTTCGGTGATGACCTAGATCAGCTGCGAAGTCAGGCAGATTTATTAAGATCAAAACTAGTAGGGATTGAAGGCCTGGTTGATTTAGAGATTGAAAAACAAGTGCTGGCTCCGCAGATCAAAGTTCGCATTGATTATGATCGGACTGCGCAATATGGGATCTCCGCATCACAGGTCATGTCCTCCTTACAAGGCATGGTTGAAGGGGAGCGGATTTCACAGATTATTGAAGGTAATCGACGCTTTGCTTTGGTGATCAAACTGCCAGATTCTGCTAGAAATTTTGAAGGCCTTGCGGATATTTTGATTGATACTCCCAATGGAAAAATCCCACTCTCAAAAATTGCAACTATTGAAGATGGTGATGGACCAAATCAAATTAGTAGAGACGGCGGCAAAAGAAGAATTGTCTTATCAGCCAATACCTCAAAACGCGCTTTATCGGATGTAGTCGCTGACATTAGGAGTGTGCTTGCAAATCAAAGCTTGCCAGAGGGCTACTTTATTACCTTGGATGGTCAATTTAAGGCACAAGAAGAGGCTTCTAAACTAATTGTTTTGCTCTCTGTAGGTTCGCTTTTATTGATATTTGCTGTTTTGAATAGCCGCTATCGGTCAGCACAACTATCTTTGATGATTATGCTCAATATCCCGCTAGCCATGGTAGGTGCTGTTATTGGGCTATGGATCTCAGGGCAGCCACTCTCTATTGCAGCACTAATTGGTTTTATTACTCTGGCAGGAATATCGGTACGTAATGGAATTTTGAAGATCAGTCATTACCTTAATTTGATGCAATCAGAGGGAGAGGTGTTTGACTTATCAATGATTATGCGAGGCTCTATCGAGCGCCTTAGCCCGGTCTTAATGACCGCTTTAGTAACAGCGTTTGCTTTAGCGCCTTTGTTATTTGAAGCAGAGCGGCCTGGCACAGAAATTCTTCACCCAGTGGCGGTTGTTATTTTTTCAGGCCTGATTAGCTCGACATTGCTCGATACATTTTTAACGCCAGCAATTTTTTGGCTTTATGGCAAGAAGGCATCAGAAAAAGTATTGAGCCGCATTAAATCAAACGAAGCTTTTTAATTAAAGGAGATAAAAATGAAGATCAAAATATTGATAACAAGTTTACTTTTAAGTGTTTTTGGGTTTGCCTATGCTGGCCCTGGTCATGAGTTAAACCGGTAATCCCCCCATTTTTAACCGAGCTCAGAAGTAGGATTCATTAAGCAACCATGGCCAGTCGCTGTTTCGGGGTAATGCCGCCCAATGCCATGTTTG
>NZ_NCJB01000428.1:0-1691 GCF_002282275.1 Polynucleobacter sp. 39-46-10
AGCTCATCCCACCCGCAGAGGCAATTGCTAATGCTTGCAGAAATTCGCGTCGATTTAAAGACATTGTGTTTTCCTAAAGAAAACAGGCCTTTCGGCCTGTTTATTTTTATTACTTGTTAACAGGCGACTCTGGATCCAGGAGCAATGCCATGACATCCTGCATTTGCTTCTCATTTAAGAGTTTGAAGTGCCCAAAACGGGGCATATTGCTACATACGTTATATGCCTTAGCATTGTTGATGCGGTTCCATGTGTACTGAACCACCTCTTTAGAGTAACCCCGTAATTTTCCGTAATTCCAAAGCGATGGGCCGATGTTTCCATAGGACACCTCTTTGATATTGATCTGGTGGCAGTTATAGCAAGATCCACCATTAACACTTCCGGGTTTGTCTTTCCAGGTCGCTCCTTTGCCACTCTGGGCAATTTTTTCTCCACTTTTCCAGTCGCCAATGTATTTACCATCAGAAGGCTGCTTGATGGTTGCCATGTTTTCATTCTGGATTTTTTCACGCATCTTTGGATCGCCGCCGCCATTCAGGTTGGCTGGGTTAGAGCAAAACTTTTGAGCCGCATCTTGATCTAAGCGATCAAGACCAGCAATGCCCTTAGCTTCAAAACTAGAGGACATCATCTTTTCAAAAGGAGTTGCAGCATGTGCAACACCAATTGATAAAGCGAGCGTGAGTGCCAATAAGGATAATTTATTTTTCATGTTGTTTATCTCCAGCGATTAACGCTTCAGTCCAGGTGCATTCATTGTTCCACCCTTGGCATTGATGGCCATGTAGAGGGAAATCGCAATTGTGTCATCAGAGATAAAAACTGGCTCTGGGAAACGCTGCTGGCGATAACAGTCATTCAGACGACGCTGCATGGTCCAGAAATTACCGCTAGATACGCGATAAGCTGGCCAGTAACCCCAACCAAGGGCTGCACCCTTTTGCTCTGTGAGATTGGGTAAGTCCTGCAAGCGAATCCGTTTACCGTTTTCACCGTGGCAAGATGCACAAGAGAAGTCCATTGGACCACCTTGGTAGAAGAATGATTTCTTACCGAGGTCATACATTTCTTTTTCTTTTGGATGCTTAGCTACAGTGTTGATTTTCATACCTTTAGATTCCGCAACAACATAGGCAACCACCGCCTCTAGATCTTTACGCTTACCTTTTTCAAAGCCCGCTTTGATAATCTCTTGACCGTTGTAGCCTTGTAACTTTTCCATACAAGTCACTAATCGGGACTCTAAGTCTTGAACTTTGTTTGTATCTTTAAAGTATTTAGGCATTTGAGTATAAGCACCCTTTACAACGCCAGGCCCCATACCTAAATCACACTTCTCCAAAGAGACATTCTTTGGGCCCATAGGCTTTTTCCAAATATCTTCACCCGCTGCCTCATACAAATCAGCAGGGTTACCATCGGCAAGCATTGCGCGATATTTCTCAATTTCGCCGGTAGGAGCTCCGCCAGTTGGAGTAGAGGTGCTTGACGATTCATTTTTCGCTGGACTAGAACAACCTTGAAGTACAGTAAAAATCCCAATAATTACGCCATATAAAATGCGTGTTTTCATGGTAACCCTTTTATAGTTTTAATTATGCGTATTGATATTAAGAAGCTGTTGCTTCATCAGTACGTTTGTCGCCTTTGCTATCGTTCCAAGTTACAACAATCTTGTCACCCTTAGC
>NZ_NCJB01000062.1:0-11557 GCF_002282275.1 Polynucleobacter sp. 39-46-10
CTCGCACTCCAAGCCAGAAGACCATTAGATGAAGCCCAGCATGCGGGCTAAGCTAGACCACCTAGACACGCGCTTAGCCGAACTCAATTCCCTATTAACTACCGAAGAGTCCACGAAAGACATGGACAACTATCGGAAGCTCACGCGTGAGCATTCTGATATCGCAACAGTAGTGGAGCAATTTGGCTTATACAAACAAGCTGAGGCTGATGCTCAAGCTGCTGAAGACATGCGTAAAGATCCTGAGATGAAGGACTTTGCTGATGAAGAGCAAAAACAAGCTCAAGCCACTATGGAAGAGCTGGAAGGCGTACTTCAAAAACTACTATTACCTAAAGATGTCAATGACGAGCGCAATGTCTTCTTAGAGATCCGTGCAGGTACGGGTGGCGACGAGAGCGCACTCTTTGCGGGTGACTTACTGAGGATGTATACCCGCTTTGCTGAACGCCAGGGCTGGAAAGTAGAAGTAGTGAATACCGCTGAATCCGATCTTGGTGGATATAAAGAAGTTGTTCTGCGCCTAGTTGGTCAGTCAGTCTACTCACGTCTCAAATTTGAATCTGGTGGTCACCGCGTACAACGTGTACCCCAAACAGAAACTCAAGGGCGTATACATACGTCAGCGTGTACGGTAGCAGTGATGCCTGAAGCTGATGAATTGGAGGCTGTAAAGATTAATCCCGCTGAACTGCGTATTGATACTTTTAGAGCATCTGGTGCTGGTGGCCAGCATATTAATAAAACAGATTCTGCAGTGCGTATCACGCACTTACCGACGGGCACAGTAGTGGAGTGTCAGGATGACCGTAGCCAACACCGTAACCGCGAACAAGCGATGAAGGTGCTGGTCTCACGCATCATGGATGCGCGTGAACGTGAGAAACATCAGCTCGAAGCGCAAACCAGAAAGTCCCTCATTGGTTCTGGTGATCGCAGCGACCGTATTCGTACTTACAACTTTCCGCAGGGTCGTATTACTGATCACCGTATTAATCTAACGCTCTATAAGATTGATGCCATGATGGATGGCGATCTCGATGATCTCTGCAATGCCCTAGCGTCCGAGCATCAAGCAGAGCTGCTTGCAGCGCTTGGCGACAGTTAATACCAGTAGGATGAGCCTCAGCCAGTCTTTACGCGAATTAATTAGCAACTGCACATTGCCAGCCAATGAAGCGCGGATATTGCTTGCCCACCTACTTGAAAAACACTACCAACTCCCACGCTCCGCCTTGCTATCCCGCGATGACATGAGCTTGGATGAGCAAGCTTTTCAGGAGTGGGACAGTCTAGTCTCCAGAAGAGTGAATGGTGAGCCCATCGCCTATATCTTAGGCAAGAAAGGCTTTCACAATATTGAGTTACAGGTAGGGCCTGGGGTGCTTATCCCTCGCCCAGAGACTGAGCTCCTCGTTGAGATTGCCCTAACTGCCATCACCAAGCTCAATAAACCCACTAAGGTATTGGATTTGGGCACAGGTTCTGGTGCTATCGCCCTGTCTATCGCCAACGCATCGCCACTTGCACTTGTTAGCGCAACAGATCAATCGATCGAGGCCTTAGTGATTGCCAAGCAAAATGCTGAACTCCTCAACCTGACAAAACAAGTCCAATTTTTTCAAGGCAGCTGGTACGAGGCACTAGACCAGACATGCCAATTTGATGTGATTGTGAGTAATCCGCCCTATATCGCCAATCAAGACTCCCATCTCACTCAAGGGGATCTGCGGTTTGAGCCTGAATCCGCCCTGACCGATTACGCTAACGGGCTAAGTTGCTTAGAGATCATTATTGCCGGAGTAGATAAACGTCTGAAAGCTGGTGGTTTGATTGCCGTCGAGCATGGCTTTGATCAATCTGAAGCGGTAGTGAAGCTAATGAAAGGGGCGGGTCTAATAGATGTGCAAGCTCACCTTGATTTGGCGGGCCACCGCCGAGTAGCTTCTGGGCAAAAAAGGCTCTAAAGCCGACAAAGCGAATTAACCCTTTTCTTCAGATAGCCTTAAAATTACTACTATTGTTAGTTACAGATCAAGATCGCCTTACAGCGCAAATTCAGGAAGAAAATTATGGATACCCAAGCAAGAATTCAAGAAATCGTTAGCAACCATCCTGTTGTATTGTTCATGAAGGGCAATGCTCAATTTCCACAATGTGGTTTCTCTGGCAATGCAGTCAATATTTTGCGCACTTGTGGCGTAGAAAAACTGCATACAGTGAACGTATTGGAGGATGCAGAAATTCGTCAGGGTATTAAGGATTTTGCCAACTGGCCAACTATTCCTCAGCTCTACATCAACGGTGAATTTATTGGTGGCTCTGACATCATGACTGAAATGTTCCAAAGCGGTGAATTGCAAAAGTTAGTTAAAGCCTAAGTCTCGGTAGATTGCGTACAAGGCCACATTAGTGACTTTTGACTTAAGCTCTCTTCTTCTATTTGGCCTGCCATTCGGTTTATGCGCAGGCCTTTTAGTCTATGCTCTCAATTTGCGTTCGGCTCTCACCAGAGTTGAGCAACAAATGCAAATTGATGTTGCACTTGCTGCAAGCTTACGAATAGAACGGGATCAGGCATTACAAAATGCCATTCGACTCGAGGCGGCACTAGATTCTGAACGCAAGCAAGGCTTGGGGAGAATTGAATCTCTAAATGAGGCTAAAGAGGCATTGACTAGCCAATTTAAAAATCTAGCCAACGAAATTCTAGAAGATAAATCGAAGCGCTTCACTGAGCAAAATGTAGCCAATTTAGATGCCTTACTCAAGCCACTGCAAACTAAGCTTTCAGAATTTAAAGAGCAGGTAAATACTTCCTACGGCAATGAAGCACGCGAGCGCTTTGCGCTCAAGAGCGAGATCGAGCGTCTAGCCAATCTGAATTTACGTATGTCAGATGAGACACGTTCGCTGACCCAGGCGCTCAAGGGAGACTCGAAAGTTCAAGGTAATTGGGGCGAGTTAGTTTTGGAATCTATTCTCGAGTCTTCAGGCCTGCGCAAAGGCGAGGAGTATCTTGTACAAGACAGTCACACCCAGACTGATGGCTCACGTCTTCAGCCTGACGTTGTAGTTAAGCTGCCAGAAGGAAGAAGTCTCGTTGTGGATAGCAAGGTTTCCATCACAGCGTATTCACGTCATGCTCAAGCAACCGATCCGACAGTCTCAGAACAAGAGTTAGCGGCGCATATTCAGTCGCTAAGGCAACATATTCAAGGACTTTCCAGCAAGAACTATAGTTCTTTATATGGCATTGGCTCGGTAGACTTTGTATTGATGTTTGTTCCAATTGAACCCGCCTTCCTATTAGCACTGAAAACTGCGCCCAACCTTTACCAAGAGGCATTAGCAAAGAATATTGTGCTTGTATGTCCTAGCACCCTGATGGCCACACTGCGCACCGTAGCCCATCTCTGGCGCCAAGATCACCAAAACCGCAACGCCTTAGAAATCGCAAAGCAATGCGGTACGCTTTACGATAAGTTTGTTGGCTTTGTAGATGATCTTGAAAAACTAGGTCAACGTTTAGATCAAGCTCAAACCAGTTATCACGATGCCTTTAATAAGTTGAAATCCGGCAAAGGCAATCTCATTCGTACCGCAGAGAAGGTACGAGAACTTGGTGTTAAGCCCAGCAAGAATATCTCTGCACCCCTGATTGAATCTTCAACAGATACATAATAAACGCAGAATAAAAATTGACTGCTACCGAATCAGACTCTCAAGCTTCATCGCATTCCTATAGAAAAGTTGCCATTGCAGCCTGCTTTGGAACATTTCTAGAGTGGTATGACTTTCTTACTTTTGCTACTCTGGCTGTAGTTTTTGGCCCCCTCTTCTTTCCCTCAAGCGACCCTAGTACAGCCCTCTTAGCCAGCCTTGCTACCTTCGGAGTGGGTATGGTGGTAAGACCTTTAGGAGCAGCCATTTTTGGAAGTATTGGCGACCGTATTGGCCGGCGCCCCATCTTCATGATCACCATTACCCTCATGGGCATTGCAACAGTCTGCGTTGGCTTTTTACCGACCTATGCGCAGGTCGGGATCTGGGCGCCCATTTTTCTAGTAAGCCTCAGGCTACTTCAAGGCCTCTCTGCAGGAGGAGAAATTGGGGGAAGTGCGGTCTATCTCACAGAACATGCTGGCGAGTCTAATCGCGGCTTTAAGACGAGCTTTTTACAGCTCATGGGGCCACTGGGAATCCTGGTATCTACTCTACAAATTGCCCTACTTCAGACCTACCTCACTCCAGAAGAGTTTCTATCCTGGGGCTGGCGTGTACCTTTTTGGGTTTCACTCATTCTGCTATTGGTCGCATTTAAAGCACGAATGGCTTTAGAAGAAACTCCGATATATTTACAGTTAAGCAAAACAGAATCTCAATCAAAGAGCCCGTTACGAGACAATCTCAAAGACCCCGAAACCAGAAAGAGAATGTTTCTGCTTTTCTTCTGCATCTCTGCTGGTGGCGCAGTACTATTTTTCTGTGTGCAGGTATACACCTCAATCTTCCTTAAGACCACCGTAAAGCTTTCACCACAACTTGTTGATCAGTTAAGCGTTTATGCAACAGTTGCTCTACTACCTCTCACAGTATTTGCAGGATGGCTCTCAGACAAGCTTGGCAGAAAGCCTGTGGTTGTCACCGGCCTAATCTTAGGCGCCACACTAATACTGCCGGCGTTTCACTTATTACAAAGCAATAGTGCATCTACGTTATTGATAATTTTGGTCTTAATTGGCCTATCTGCCATTCTGGCGCTTGTCGTTGGCCCACAAACAGCCCTCCTTGCAGAACTCTTTCCAGCAAAAACCAGAAATAGCGCAGCCACCCTTCCACACAACTTAGCTGCTGGGTGGATAGGTGGACTTCTACCTTTAATTGTTACTTGGTTAAATCAACACTGGGGAAGTAACTTTGCAGGACTCTGGTATCCGACCATCTTCTTGGCTGGCGGCGCAATTGTGGCAACGTTGTATTTGCCAGAGACTAGAAAAATTAATTTAGCCTCCTAGCAATCTGGGCTTATTTTGGGTCGCACAATAATCCAAATCCCATCCCCCATCATTTGATGGGATTGCAAATGCAAAATTTCAAAATATTTTGTCAATCTTGGGAGCCACCAAGAGCTGGGCTCTTGAATTAAATGAGCATTCCGTCCATCGGATAGTGTTTTGGCCGCTGGACCCATATGTATGGAAAAAAATCCAAAGTTCACTGTTATCTTTGATAAATCTAGAAGCACATGCTCAAGCCTCTCAGGCTCAATATGCTCTAAAACATCAATACAGCAAACTAAGTCTGCACAACGTGGCTCTCCATACTCTTCGAACGCTGGGTCATATGGGTGATATTCAGCAAGATCAACCCCCGCATTTCTTAGACCAACAAATAAATTTTTCTTGCCGGCACCATAATCGGAAACTGATTGCACACCAGTCTGACGTATAAAGTCAGCCACTATTGGAGCAAAAGAAAGGGATGCGACCCCATAATTCGGGTTTTGATGTAGTGCCTTCTGCTGCAAAAGGTATTCAGCAGAGATTGTAGATCTATCCATTAGTAATCAAACCCTTCATTACTTCTTGCAAAAACCTCTTTCCAATTATCGGACATAGACTCCTTGGCATAATCTTTAAAGCATGGCGTTCCAAGAGTGTAATGAATTAACTTTGCACCAGGATTTTCAGGGTATTCAATTGCCAGCCAATTCCACTCTTTTGGAAGTTCACCAATTAAATCATCGGTCAGCCAAGAAAATCTATGGAGGTAGGAGCCGAGCTGATTCTGAATAAAATCAGGTGTTAACAGCCTGTTATCTGGATGCGAACAATTCCACAAAATAACGCTAGACCAATTTTTCCTTGGATAGTTTTCATTTTTATTTCCAAGATACTTCTTACTTGCCTTCGTTTGATAGTCATGCTCTACCACCTGAACAGCTTTTGATTCATCTCGCAAAGCCCATAATTCAGAAATATCGGCCTGGCAAACCATATCTCCATCAGCAAAAATAGCCCATCCCGAATAATTCATTAAGAATGGGGTCAGGAATCGAGAGTAAATGAATTTATTGCTTCCATCCGTATGAACTTCTTTGTACTCATTTAATGTATTTTCTGCAAGTGGTAGAAATTGAACTGTACTTGTAGAACTATCAATGACGCTTTGACAAAAGACATGGTATGCAACAGCCTCTCTCTGATCAAAACCAACAACAATTGAAATATTAGATCCCAAATCTATCCTCCATATATGCTTTTGCCGCTTCAATTGGTTTAGACCAATCTCCCTGCTTCTCTTGCTTGAACACCCTTATGGATGGATACCATAAACTTACTCCATCAACATCATGCCAGTACCAAAATTTACCATGTGAAAATGGAAGGAAGAGAATGGTTTTCTTTCCTATGGCACCCGACATATGCGCCACTGAATTACTACTGGTAATAACAAAATCGCAAGTATCAATAAGGGAAAGCAAATCATCCACATCATCATATAAATCTAAACCATCTACAGATCGTATTTGAATACCAGTACTATGCTCAACTGATACCCTTTCTTCATAAGTATCTCCATACTGAAGATTAATAAAATCTAGGCCATCCATCTTCAAAATTTTTGAGAATTCTATTAAATCTATACTTTTGTATTTTCCTATTTGATTATTACTACTTCTCCAGGCAATTCCACAAGTCATTCCCTTGCTTCTTGGTACATCAACAGCAGCTACGACCTTCAAATTATCTTGTAGCGCAACTAGGTAAGGCTTTTGTGATGCCTTAAAGTCATCTATATTTACCCTTAAATACTGGCCTAGACTAGCGATTGATATTTGCTGGTCATATTCACTTTCAGATAACTCAACACCATTAGCAATAAACTTAAAATCCGGGAATGACCTTTCAAAAATTGGTAACAATTTTTTCTCAATCGAGATAATTTTTTTTTGAGGGTATTTCCTAAGACCACACAGCATTGAGGCATATAAGATTTGATCGCCAATTCCCTGCTCTGCCCACACATACAAACACCCATCAAATGACTGCCCAAGCCACAGGGGCCTTGAAGATCGCAAAGGTGCTGATTGATTTTCTTTTGCGAGCCAACGCCACTCATACCGACTCCAGCCCTCGTCGTAGCAACCTAAAAATAATAACAGCTGACCGAGATAAAAATTTACTCCAGCGTGGTTGGGATTTATTTTTAAGGCATATCGATATGATTTAATCGCGTCCCCAAAAAAATTTGCCCTCCAATACGCATTCCCAAGATTAATGACAAAATCTAAGTTATTTGGATCGATTAGTAATGCTTTATGGTAGGAATCAATTGCCTGTTGGTAATCATAGATCTCTTGAAGGGCATTCCCAAGATTGTTAAATCCTCCAGCATACGAGGGATTGAGTTTGGTTGCTATCTTATGAGCCTCAATTGAGCTTTCATATTGACCCAAAGCTGAAAGAATATTGCCCTTATTGCTAAAAAGAATTCCGTTTTTCTTGTTAGCATCTATTGCACGATTAATTAATTGAAGTGCAATATCGTTATTACCGCGTTGAGCACTAATGAGGCTCATTTGTCTTAGGGCTTCAGAATGAGTACTTTTTACCTTTAAAATTTGCTTGAGGAGTAGTTCTGCGCCACTAAGATTGGCACACTGAATGTAGTGCATCGCTTGATTAAGAAGAAAGTTAAGTTGGTTGCTCATTCTTTTCTTCCTGGATGCTTAAGTCGCTGATCAGTCTATAGCATCCCCATACTTACCGAGATTAGATTGACTAAGGAATGGTGGTGCCCCTTGTCCGACTCGAACAGACCACCTACTGATTACAAATCAGTTGCTCTACCAGATGAGCTAAAGGGGCAACGGATAATATTTTAACCTATTTCACAATCGTCAAGGAAGGTCTTCCGGCTTTGGGTTTTTCAGGACTCTCTGGACTTAGATCCTTGGGCTTATTGGCTTGAGTAGCATCAAATGGAAAAGACATTCCCTGGCCATTTTCTCGTGCGTAGATTGCCAAGACATGACTTACCGGAACCATGATTTTCCTAGGGACCCCACCAAACCTTGCCTGAAAGCTAATCCAGTCATTGTCTAAGTTGAGCTGATGGCAGGCCTCAAGAGACAAATTAAGAACGATTTCATCGTTCTTTACAAACTCCATGGGCACTTCGACATTTTCATCAACAAAAACTGCCATAAAGGGCGTAAAACCAAAATCCGTGCACCACTGATGTAGGGCACGGATTAGGTATGGTTTATTGCTTGGGATATCGGACATGCTTATCTTGCCAGCATGAGCAATGAGCCGCTTAGCGACGCATCACCTTTTCTGAAGGAGTTAAAGCTTCAATGTAAGCAGGTCTGCTAAAAATACGCTCAGCGTACTTTAAGAGAGGGGCTGCATTGCGTGAGAGGTCGATACCATAATGCTCTAAACGCCACAATAAAGGGGCGATAGCTACGTCCAGCATAGAAAACTCTTCGCCCAACATGTACTTATTCTTCACAAAAATGGGTGCAAGCTGAGTTAAGCGATCACGAATAGCTAAACGCGCTTTTTCGTGAGACTTCTCTGCTGCCTTACCTTTTTCGTTCTCCAAGGCTGCAACGTGCACAAACAATTCTTTCTCAAAATTGAAAAGGAAGAGGCGTGCGCGTGCGCGAGCTACTGGGTCAGGTGGCATCAATTGTGGATGAGGGAAACGCTCATCAATATATTCATTGATGATGTTTGACTCATATAAAATCAAGTCGCGCTCAACCAAGATAGGAACTTGGCCATAAGGGTTCATCACCGAGATGTCTTCTGGCTTGTTAAACAAGTCCACATCGCGGATCTCAAAGTCCATGCCTTTTTCGAAAAGCACCAAACGGCAGCGTTGCGAGAATGGGCAGTTTGTGCCCGAGTACAACACCATCATAAATTTATTTCCTTAAATATCTACTTCAATACAACAAACGCAAAAACAACTGCGACTTTAAATCTTCAAAAACCTTGGCTTAGTGAATATCTTTCCAGTAAGCCTTATTCAGACGTGAGGCTAAGATTGTGAAGATGGCCAAGAAGATTAATACAATAACACCCAGACGCTTACGCTCAAGTTGCACTGGCTCAGCCATCCATGACATGAAAGCAACTAAGTCAGCAATATTGTCGTCATACTCTTGTGGCTTCATAGTTCCAGGCGTCAACTGCTCAAAACCAACGAACACCTTTTCCGTACGGCTTTCATCATGCGGGTCTTTGCGCTCTTCAAACTTCGCAGCACGCTCACCCTGCAACTGCCATAGAACATGTGGCATACCAACGTTTGGATATACCAAGTTATTCCACCCGGTTTGTGTAGTGTCGTCTTTGTAGAAAGTACGGAAGTAGGTATACAGCCAATCTGTACCGCGTGCACGCGCTTCTACAGATAAGTCAGGAGGAGTCTTACCAAAGAACGCCTTACCTTCTTTTGGCGTCATGGAAATTGTCATTAGATCGCCGACCTTAGCATCAGTAAAAATCAAGTTGTCTTTGATTTGCTGATCAGTCAGACCAATGTCACGCAAGCGGTTGTAACGCATGCTTGTAGCTGAGTGACAGTTCAAACAATAGTTCACAAATAACTTGGCACCGTTTTGTAGAGATGCATTGTTGCTAACGCGATTTGGCGCCGTATCCAATGGAAAGCCGCCTTCATTGGCACTAGCGCTTACGCCAAAGCCTAGGGCAGCAACTAGAACAGTTGCTTGGCAGACGCCCATCAAAGTTTGCAGAATTCGTTTCATACTAGTTCCTAATTTCTCGGGTATCTGAATTAATGGGACTTAAAAGTAACGCGAGTTGGAACTGGCTTGAACGTACCAAGCTTGCTCCAGAAAGGCATCGCTAAGAAGAAGCCCAGATAATAAATAGTGCAAATCTGAGAAATCTTTTCAAATACTGGTGATGGTGGCTCGATACCAAGGTAACCCAAAATCACAAAGCTCACCACAAACACGCCATAAATATATTTATGGAACTGTGGGCGGTAACGAATAGACTTCACTGGAGAATGATCTAACCATGGCAAGAAGAACATGATCACGACAGAACCACCCATAATCACAACTCCCCAAAACTTCGCATCAAATGCATAGAAGCCAGCTGCCAACACTAGTGCAATTACTACACATGCACCTTTGACTCTGAGGTCCTTAGACTTCAGGGCAAACATTCCTAAAATCAATGCTAAGAAAATCCACAGCGGCAATAGGAAGTTAGAAGTAGTCGCACGCAACATGGAATAGAACGGTGTGAAATACCAAACCGGTGCAATGTGCGTTGGAGTCACAAATGGATTTGCAGGGATAAAGTTATTTGCCTCTAGGAAATAACCGCCCATCTCCGGCGCAAAGAATACGATGCAAGCAAACACCATCAGGAATCCACCCAGATACATAACATCATGAACGCTGTAATAAGGATGGAATGGAATGCCGTCTACTGGATGACCATTAGCATCGAGCGTATCTTTAATTTCTACGCCATCTGGATTATTTGAGCCAACTTCATGTAAGGCAAGAATGTGAGCTGCAACCAATCCAATCAATACCAGTGGAATAGCAATGACGTGGAAAGCGAAGAAGCGATTCAAGGTTGCATCGCCAACTACGTAGTCACCACGCAACCACAACGATAGATCTGGACCAATTAATGGGATTGCAGAAAACAAGTTCACGATCACTTGAGCGCCCCAATAGGACATTTGGCCCCATGGGAGCAGGTAACCAAAGAACGCTTCACCCATCAGGCATAAGAAGATTGCGCAACCGAAGATCCAAATTAATTCACGTGGCTTGCGATATGAACCGTAGATCAAGCCACGGAACATGTGCATGTAAACCACTACAAAGAACATTGAGGCGCCAGTGGAATGCATGTAGCGGATCAACCAGCCCCATGGCACTTCACGCATGATGTATTCAACAGATTCAAATGCCTTGGCGGCATCAGGTTTGTAGTTCATCACCAAGAAGATTCCAGTGATGATCTGGAGTGCCAAAACAACAATAGCTAGCGCGCCAAAAATATAGAAGAAATTCAGGTTTTTAGGAGCGTAATACTCGCTCATGTGACGCTTAAACGCTTCAGTTACTGGCAAGCGTGAATCCACCCAAGCCATGAGCTTTTGTGCGCCAGAAGCGTTTGCTGGGACTTCTTTTTCGTGAAATGCCATTTATCTCTCCTTAGGCCTTCTTATCTTCGCCAACCAGAATCTTGGTATCGCTCAAATACATATGCGGCGGTACTTCCAGATTGTCTGGGGCTGGTTTGTTCTTAAATACGCGGCCTGCCATATCGAATGTAGAGCCATGGCATGGGCAGAGGAAGCCGCCTGGCCAAGTATTTGGCAAAGAAGGTTGTGGGCCTGACTCAAACTTAGCCGTAGGAGAGCAACCTAAATGCGTGCAAATGCCCACTACAACCAGATATTCAGGCTTAATTGAACGCCATTGGTTCTGGGCATAAGGAGGGGTAAATTGGGCTGGATCCCTTAAAGAATCAGGGTCTGC
>NZ_NCJB01000429.1:0-1680 GCF_002282275.1 Polynucleobacter sp. 39-46-10
CTCAAGCAACAAGGTTTTATGCTGCGCGACTCAGTACAGTTTCATTGGCATAACGAGGGCTATCAAGATTTTGAACAGTATCTTGCCAACTTAACGATGAAGCGTCGCAAGAATATTCGTCGAGAACGTGCTGCTGTAGAGAGTCACCAAATCAGTTACAGACATATTCCGGGTGAGATTGCTGTGGCAAGTGATTGGAACTTCTTTTATCGTTGCTATGAAAACACCTATATAGAGCACCGCTCTTCACCTTATTTAACTGAGGATTGCATTCAATTACTTGGCAGCAGCATGCCCGAGAATTTTCATCTGATTATTGCGACACAGAATGAGCGGCCGATAGCCTCATCTTTGCTCGTAGTTGATAAACCAAATGCAACAGCATATGGACGCTATTGGGGTGCTATTGAACATATTCCTTGTTTACATTTTGAGCTGGCTTACTACCAAGCAATTGAGTATTGCATCAAGGAGGGTATTCAAGTGTTTGAGGGTGGCGCTCAAGGCGAGCACAAAATGGCCCGGGGATTTATACCTACCACTCTGCAGTCCGCTCACTGGATTGAAGATGCAGGCTTTGCAAATGCAGTGAAACGTTTCTTAGATCGCGAGCACGAAGGTATGGCAGCTTATGTTGATGAGCTCGAGCAACACATTCCCCTGAAATCGTCTAAAGTACTGTCATGACTTCTTCCGATAACCTACCAGAGCAAGTTGGAGCCAATTCTTTAGGGGTTGGTGATGATGCTTCTGACTCACCCTGTATCGGAGTCTGCACCACCCTCTATGACGAAATCTGCCAGGGATGTGGTCGTACTCTAGGCGAGGTTAGTAATTGGGTCTTCTTTAGTCAGGAAGAAAAGGATTCTGTATGGAAACGCATCCGCGCCGATGGCACTGCAATGCGATTCCAACGTCAATCCAAAGAAAATACTTAACCAGCTAAAGCTTGGCTACGTAAATATTCTTCGTAGGTTCCAGAGTAATCCACTACGGTACCGTCCATCTTGACTTCTAAGATACGGTTAGCCAAAGCAGAAACAAACTCGCGGTCATGAGAAACAAATATCAAAGTGCCGTCAAATTTCTCAAGCGCAATTTGCAAGCTTTCAATAGATTCCATATCCATATGATTGGTTGGCTCATCCATTGCAAGGACGTTATATTTTTGAAGCATTAATTTGCCCCAAATCATTCTGCCCTTCTCGCCACCAGACAATACTTTGACAGACTTACCAATATCATCGCCTGAGAATAGTAAGCGGCCCAATGTTCCACGAATTACTTGATCATCGTCGCCTGTATTGCGCCAGTTGTTCATCCAATCCATGAGCAATTCGTCTTTTGCGAACATCTCGGTATTGTCTTGAGGCATCACGCCCACGTTGGCGTTTTCAGCCCATTTCACATCACCACTATCCGCAGGAATTCCTTCGAAGCGTTTACTTAAGATGGTTTTCAATAATGTTGTCTTACCTGCACCATTTTGACCAATGATGGCGATCTTTTCCCCGGCACGAATCCCAATCTTGAAGTTCTTAAAAATTGGACGGTCGTAAGCCTTAGTCAGTGCATTGCACTCCACGGCCATGTTGTGAAGTTTTTTCTCAGCGTCAAAACGAATAAAAGGATTTTGGCGTGAAGAAGGTTTCACTTCAACAATCTCAATCTTCTCCAACT
>NZ_NCJB01000430.1:0-1680 GCF_002282275.1 Polynucleobacter sp. 39-46-10
GAGAACTTAGCTAGCGCCGCCTTTAAGGTATTGCAGCCTGTTTTCGAAAAAGCGTTTGATGGCCGACTCAAGCTAGCATCCATCCGTCTTTATGAAACCCCCAATTGCTGGGCTGACGTTTCTCATTCTTAAGAAGTAATATGCAAGCAGAGCTTGATCGCCAATTTATGCAGCAAGCTTTGGATCAAGCCAAGCTCGCTGCCGCTGCTGGTGAAGTGCCGGTTGGCGCTGTATTAGTCCGTGATGGTGAAGTGATTTCCACAGGCTTTAATCAGCCAATTACGAATAGCGATCCTAGCGCCCATGCTGAGATGATGGCATTGCGTGCTGCCGCCTCAGATGAGGCTAATTACCGCCTACCTGGCACAACCCTGTATGTCACATTAGAGCCCTGCACTATGTGTGCAGGAGCGATGCTCCATGCTCGGGTTGATCGTGTTGTATTTGGTGCCACAGATCCTAAAACAGGTGCTGCAGGCAGCGTACTCAATGTATTCTCAGAAAAGCAGATTAACCACCAGACAGTAGTTGAAGGTGGCATCATGGGCGAAGAGTGCGGACAAATATTGCGCGATTTTTTTAAGGAGCGGCGTTGAAGCAAATTCATTTGATTGCTCCTTCAGGGGCTAGTCTAGATACTCGCAGCCCATTGGCTGGAATCGAGTGGCTACAAAAGCAGGGTATTGAAGTTCTCAATGCTGCCTGTGTTGATCGAGTCGAACAACGTTTTGCTGGCACCGATGCTGAGCGTTTAGCTGAGATCAATCAACTCGCCAATCTCTCTCCTGAGATTCCTGTTGTCGCCATGCGAGGTGGTTATGGATTGCATCGCCTGCTCCCAGATATTCAGTGGGATGCGATTGCCAAAGCTATCAAGAGTGGTCTGCAGATTTGTGGACATAGTGATTTCACAGTCTTCCAGTTGGGTTTATTGGCAAAGACTGGCGCAGTTACATTGGCAGGCCCTATGCTCAATTTTGATTTTGCTTGTCAGGGCGAGCAGGGCGAGGGGGTTGCTCCCAATACATTCATGTGGACACATTTCCAAAAAGCCATTCATGAGCGTAAATTAGATTACACGATTAAAGCCAATCAAGCCTTCTTAAAAAATTCTGCCGCAGGCCAAGCTTCGGGAATGCTTTGGGGCGGTAACTTAACAGTACTCGCAGGCTTAGTTGGAACACCATACTTGCCAAGCAAAGAGCAAACTCAAGGTGGTATTTTATTTCTAGAGGATGTTAATGAGCACCCCTACCGGATTGAGCGCATGCTGATGCAATTATTGGATGCAGGCATATTGGCCAATCAAAGCGCCATTCTCTTGGGTGGATTCTCGGCATACCGTCTTTACGATAATGACCGTGGTTACACCTTGGACAGTGCTATTGAGGCTATTCGTAAACGTCTTCCTGACAGTATCCCGATATTGACCGGCTTACCTTTTGGGCATCAAGCTGAAAAACTGACTTTGCCAGTAGGTGCGCAAGCGCACATTCAATACGATGGTTCGGGCTTTACTATTCAGTCTCATTGGTAGTTATTTCAAATTAAGGACGTCTCCTTGCGATTTTTAGCATTTCTTACCAGCATATTGATTGCGAGCACTGCAATGGCAACCGAAGAACCAAAATACACTCTTCTCGAGAAATCTGAGCCATTTGAATTGCGTGCCTATGCACC
>NZ_NCJB01000063.1:0-11539 GCF_002282275.1 Polynucleobacter sp. 39-46-10
GTTTTGGCGGTCAAACATGGTCATAATCCTGATGAAGTTGTATTGCTGAGTGAATTAACTTAGTAAAATCAACCTACATCATACAAAATCCACCATGACACCTACACAAGACCTCTCATTCCTCTCCCTAGTCCTTAATGCCAGCCTATTAGTACAGTTAGTAATGTTGTTATTACTAGCGATGTCGGTTGCCTCTTGGACCATCATTTTTAAGAAAACTGCCATTTTGCGGGGTGTCAGACGCGATACCGAGCGCTTTGAGCGCGACTTTTGGTCTGGTGGCGACCTCAATACCCTTTTAGATGCTGCTCAGCGTAATACCCGCAGCGATGCCGTCTTAGAGCACATCTTTGAAGCAGGTATGCAAGAGTTCATGAAAGTCCGTGAAATCGATGCTGCCCGCCGCGCCATGAAAGCCACCTACCAGCGTGAAATGGACATGCTAGAGGCCAACCTACCCTTCTTAGCCTCCGTGGGTTCAGTCTCACCTTATATCGGCCTCTTTGGTACCGTTTGGGGCATCATGCACGCCTTCCGCGGCCTGGCTAACGTACAAAATGCCACCCTGGCAGCTGTGGCCCCAGGTATTGCCGAAGCACTAGTTGCAACCGCGATTGGTCTATTTGCTGCGATTCCTGCAGTGGTCGCCTACAACCGTGCCGCAACCGATGTCGATCGCTTGGCAATTCGCTTTGAAACCTTTATTGAAGAGTTCACCAATATCTTGCAACGTCAGACTGCAGGTAAATAAGCATGGCTGGCTCACTCAGAAGATCTTCTAAGCGTCGGGCAATGTCCGACATTAATGTGGTGCCCTATATCGATGTGATGTTGGTATTACTGGTCATCTTTATGGTGACCGCACCTATGGTCAATCCAGGCGTGGTCAATCTCCCAACAGTTGGTGGTGCAAAAGTGCAATCGTTACCGCCAGTCTTTTTAACAATCGATGCCAATGAAAATGTCATCGTGCGCAAAGATGGAGATCCTGTTCAGACTTTAAATAAATTTGAGCTCGGCGCATTTGCACGTTCACAAGCAGAGAAGTCCGCCGAACAACCGGTTGTGCTTGCTGCAGATAAATCCATTAAATATGAAGTCGTGATGGATGTGATGTCCAAGCTAAAAGAAAATGGCGTGAAGCGTGTTGGCCTTGCCGTGAAGAGTCAGTAAGTCTCTTTGTCTTTTATCCATGAATAGCGCACAGACTTTTCACTCGAACTTTACTCGAGGCCGTCCTACTAAAAACGAAAGCACTAAACGTGCTTTTAGTTTTTCACTGGCTGCGCACTTAGGTTTACTTGCATTTTTGGTAATCGGCATTAGCTGGAACAACTCCACCCCCTCAGGAGTGGAAGTGGAGCTATGGGATGTCAGTCAGCAGGTAGAGACTCCTGTCGTTCCTGAAATCAAAACAGAGGTGAAAGAAGAGGCAGCTGACATCGCCATCAAGAAAAAGAAGGTTGAAAAAGAGCCTCCTAAAAAAGAGGTGAAAGAAACGCCCAAGCCGGTTCCTCCAACTAAGCCAACTCCACCTAAGGAGAAGGAAAAAGAGAAAGAAAAGCCTAAAAAAGTGGAGGCACCCAAAGTAGTTAGCCCTGCAGAAACCAAGGCTAATGCTGCTGCCGAGAAAGTTCGCGCAGACCAACTAGCTCGTCTTCGGGCTGCGGCTGGAGCTGAAGGTGGTAGTGGTGGCACTAGCGGTAGTGGTGTTGGTGGTGGTGGCAATGCGCCCCCTGGCTGGACTGATAAAGTCATTAAAAAGGTAAAACCTTTGATTGTCTTTAATCCAGAATCTATTAGCGGCAATCCAGCAGCTGTCGTTAAAGTCAATCTTGCTCCCGATGGCGCTATTTTGAGCACCAATATTTTGAGTTCCAGCGGTAATGCGGGATGGGATCGTGCGGTGCTACTGGCATTAACCCGCGCAGAAAGTTTGCCAAAAGACGACAATGGCAAAATCCCTCAAAGAGAAGTTAAGCTGACCTTCAAACCCAAGGACTAAAGCATGATGCAATTGCTACGAAAAACTCTGATCACTCTTTTAGCTATGATAGGAGCGCTCATTAGCGTGCTGGGATTCTCTTCTTCAGCTCTAGCGCAAATGAATATTCAAATTACCGGGGTAGGACAGTCGCTCTACCCGATTGCAGTGATGCGCTTTAAGGACGAAAGCAAATTACCCATCAGCGTGACTGATATCGTTCGTCAAGACTTAGCCCGCAGTGGTTACTTTAAAAATACAGAAAATGGCAACGCTTCTGAGAGTGATGAAGGCACACCGAACTACAACTCTTGGGCAGCACGAGGTGCAGATGCTTTAGCGGTAGGATCTGTTGTGCAGTCAGGCCCCAGTCAATTTGAAATTCGTTATTCCTTGTATGACATTCGAAAAGGTGAAAGCTTAGGCGGCTTAAACATTAACACCAGCGCCGATAATCTGCGTGCAGCAGCCCACAAAATCGCTGATGACATCATTTATAAATTATTAGGTGAGCGCGGCATCTTCTCAACACGCCTCTCTTACGTTATTAAGGAAGGCAAACGTTATCGCCTCGTGATTTCAGATGCAGATGGTCAAAACATTCGCAATGCGATGACCAGTGGAGAACCCATCATTTCCCCGTCGTGGTCACCTGATGGCAAAAAAGTAGCCTACGTTTCTTTTGAGGATCGCAAGCCGGTCATCTATGTCCATGAACTGGCAACGGGACGACGCTTTGCATTATCAAATCAAAAGGGTAATAACAGTGCGCCAGCTTGGTCGCCCGATGGCAAAAAATTAGCGGTCTCCCTGTCTAGAGACGGTAACACTCAGATCTACAGCATCAATGCCGATGGTAGTGGCTTACAGCGCCTGACTCGGGGTCGCACGATTGACACAGAGCCACAATACTCTGCTGATGGACGTTATATATACTTCACCAGTGATCGTGGTGGTAATCCACAGATTTATCGCATGAGTGCTGAAGGTGAGCAGGCTGAGGGGGCAAAACGAGTAAGCTTTAAACAAGGTTTTGTGACCTCTCCACGAATTTCTCCAGATGGTAAATATTTGGCATATATCGCCAATATTGGTGGCGCCTTTCGCCTTTACATTCTCAACCTAGCAACCGGGGATTCTCAAGCCTTGACTGATGGCAGTTCGGATGAGTCCCCTTCTTTTGCTGCGAATGGGCGCTACGTCCTTTATTCCACTAAAGTCGGTGGCAAGCGGGTATTGGCGGCAGTCTCTGTAGACGGCAACTCAAAACAGGTTCTTACTATCCCAGGGTCTGATGTGCGTCAGCCATCCTGGGGTCCTTTTATGGACTAAAACAACAGATTAAGGCAGACTCACTAAACGAGGGTCATAAGAAAATTTCTCAATTTTCTTAGCCTTGATCAGTTTTGTATCCGGATGCAAGGGATTAATCAATACGTTACTAGCTTGCGGTATGACGACTGAAGGCACAAAGAGTAAAGCACTCGCATTGGATTGCAGCCACTTCTCTCCTTTATCAATGCTCGCTGTTCCTGCCGGTAAAGCATCCCAACCAAATCCAGCAGTTTTGAAATTGAATTTCTTAGCCATGTCCCATACTTTTGTTGGGATATCAATGCGCACTAAATAGCGCTTTAAGGGAAGGCCTTGCGCATTGATATGTACTAAGGTCTCTAAACAAGCAAGGGCAATAGATTCAGAGGTATAGAGAACAGGTGTTCCTTTTTTATTCCATCTCCCGCCTGATTTTTTTGCCCCCTCGCCACTGAGATCATCCGCCTTAAAGGTAGGAGCATCCAAGGCAATTCTCCAAACGGCCTGAACACTCATGCGTATGCCCCAGTTTGAATTTTGGCAAGAAGATCGGAGATCATTTCCTGGCCAGAAACTGTGTCTAAGTAAGCCGAAGGCTTCTCACCACCCAACGCTGGAGACGGTTTTTCAAGCCAACTTGCTACCCACTTGGCAGCGTCAAAACCATCTGGGTTTCCTGACTCAGCAATCATTGACTCGACCTGCCCAACAAGCTTAGCCATACCAATCAAACGCTCACCTTGCTCAATCGGCAACATTTGGTTTGCGATGGATTTCTTATCAATTGTCGACTTTGGCAAATTCAAGAACTTAAATAAGGTTTCTTTTGTAATCCCCATCGAGTCAGAAATGACATTGATATATCTAGCAGGAACCCCCTCTCGAATCAACTTGATGCGATCAATAGGCTGAACTCGATAAATTTGAGCAAACGAAAAATCTGGCTTAGCTCCGGCAGCCAAGTTTTTGCGAATCACTTTTGTGGCGAGCTTTTTGGCGATGGCACTAGGCATCTATGATTCCTCATTTGAGCAATAATTTTACCTCATTTGAGGAGGAATGCAAATATGCCCCATAAAGTAAAAGAATAGGAAGCGTCATTTCTACCCAAATAAGCCAATCTTAGGGGCATAATATTGGCTATTAGCTTAATTAATTGCCTGTTTTGTATGAAAAAGGAAAGATCATGAAAATTTCTATCGCACGCCGTGTCGCAACGTTTGCTCTAGTAGGTGCAACGGCTGCATTTTTAGCAGCTTGCTCTGGCGTCAAATTGGATGATGTTGATAGTGCCAATGGTGGTGGCAGTGGTAACTTTGGCTCACAGCCATGGAATGATCCAAGCAGCCCGCTCTTCCAACGCAGTGTGTATTTTGATTTCAATGAGTACACAGTACAGACTAAATATCAAAAACAATTGTCTGCGCATGCAAGCTTCTTGAAAGCCAATCCAAAACAAAAAATCATCATTCAAGGCAATACTGATGATCGTGGCACCGCTGAGTACAACTTGGCATTAGGCCAGCGCCGCTCTGATGCCGTGCGCAAATCACTCAACTTGATGGGTGTTTCTGATGATCAGATGGAAGCAGTCAGCTTTGGTAAAGAAAAACCAAAAGCTGAAGGTGATACAGAAGCAGCTTGGGCTGAAAATCGCCGTGCTGATATTGTGTACATCACCAACTAATGCACGCTATGCAAAAGCAACCTTGTGGTATTAAAAAAACGCTCTCACGAGCGTTTTGTTTAAGTGCTTTTATCATTTTTTTGGGAACATCTACCAGCGCATGGGCGATCTTTGCCGATGATGACGCTCGCAAAGCTATTCTAGATTTAAGAAAATCACTCGCAACTACTCAGCTCGACTTACAAAATCAAATTGAAAAGTTAAAAACTGAAGTGGCTGAGCTACGAGGTAAGGTGGAAACTCTTGAAAAGCAAGGCGACGATATTAGTACAAGCCAAAAGACTTACTATGAAGATCTAGACAATCGCCTGGGTAATTTTGAGCCACGCACAGCAACCATTGAAGGTGTGAGTGGCACGGTCCAACCAGGTGAGAAAAAAGCCTACGATGATGCATTAAAGACCTTCCAGTCCGGAAACCTCAAAAAGGCAGATAGCGACTTCTCAGCTTTTGCTAAGAAATACTCGAATAGTCCTTATGCACCGCTAGCGCTCTTTTGGAGTGGAAATAGCAAATATGCAAATAAGGATTACACCGGTGCGATTGCTCAACTACAAAACCTCATTAAGCGTTTTCCGAATCATCCCCGCATTCCTGCAGCAATGTTAACGCTAGGCAATGCTCAATTAGAGAGTGGGAACAAGGCTGCGGCTAAAAAAACGTTCGCTGAAATCATCAGCAAGTATCCAGATACCGAGGCAGCAAAAGACGCACAGCAACTTCTTGCTGCAACGAAGTGATTCAATAAGCCAAGTAAAGAAAACGTTTCGTCATGTCATCGCTCTCTGCAGCTTTTCAGAGTATCGCTCCACGCACGCCGAGTGCACCAGCGGTGATTTTATTTTCGGGTGGCTTAGATTCGAGCACCATTCTGGCCTTGGCAAAAGATCTTGGTTACGCGCCCTACGTATTATCAGTGAGTTATGGCCAACGCCATTCTTCTGAGTTGGCGGCAGCAAAACATATTGCCAAGAAAATGGGTGTCATTTGTCATGAAGTTGTGAATTTAGACCTCACTCGCTTTGGTGGATCAGCACTGACGGACTCATCTATCGACATTCCCACTACCCCCGGTAAAGATTTGGAAATTCCGGTCACCTATGTGCCAGCACGTAATACGATTTTGCTATCGCTCGCTTTAGGGTGGGCTGAATCATTGGGTGGATTAGATATTTTTTATGGCGCTAATGCTGTCGACTACTCTGGCTACCCAGACTGTCGCCCAGAGTACGTCGCCTCATTTGAGGCTATGGCTAACCTCGCTACTAAGGCCGGTGTAGAAGCATTAAATAATGAGAATCGCTTTCGGGTTCATGCGCCAATCATTAGTATGAGCAAAGCAGAAATCATTCAATTGGGCACCACCCTAGGTGTTGATTACTCACAAACTGTTTCTTGCTATCAGGCGAATGACTTGGGTGAAGCTTGTGGTGAGTGCGAATCTTGCCGCCTACGACAGGCAGGTTTTAAGCAAGCAAAGCTTGGTGATCCAACGCGCTACCGAAGAAATTAATCTCAATCAGAGTAATTCCCCCGCTCAGGAAAGGGTTTGACTTTTTATAAAAAACACATAATAATGCACTAAATTATGGGTATTTTATTATGACAATTACGCAAACCATTCATGCCAAAACAACAGTCAGCATGACTGACCTTAGGCGTAATCCGAGCAAAATTTTAGAGATTGCTGGAGACCTACCCGTAGCCGTCCTGAATCACAATAAACCTGAAGCCTATTTATTGTCAGCAAAAGCATATGAAGCACTTCTTGACTTGGTGGATGATCTGTCACTCATCAAAGTCATTAAGGCACGCAGTACTGGAAAAACTGTGAAAGTAAAGCTTGAAGACCTATAGTCTTGAGTTCAATGTACTTGCTTTAAAAGAGTGGCAAAAATTAGATAACTCAGTTCGTAGCCAGTTCAAAAAACAGCTTGAGAAACGAATTCAGAATCCTAGAATTGCTTCTGCCAAGTTACATGGTGACTTAGATAATTTCTATAAAATTAAACTGGCTGCGCTTGGCTACAGGCTAGTTTATGAAGTTATAGATCATAGACTTATCGTTCTTATTATTGCAGTTGGAAAACGAAATCAGTCAGCTGTTTATAAAGAAGCTAGTAAAAGAAAATAATTACTTAGGCTGAGTTTCCATCATGCGCGCAACATAACGTGCAATTAAATCTACTTCTAGATTTACTACATCACCCTGCTTTAGCTTGCCCAAGGTTGTATTCTCAAGTGTATGGGGAATGATGTTGATATCCACTAAGCAAGCGTCTTGACTATCATGCGTTTTATTTACTGTGAGTGAAACACCATTCACAACAATCGATCCCTTGTATGCCAAGAATGGCGCCAATGACTTGGGAGCCTCAATTTGCAGCAGCCAAGAACCATAAGCATCGTCAGCGACAGTGGCAAAATGCGATACCTTACCAACACCATCCACATGACCACTCACCAAGTGACCACCCAAGCGATCATTGAGTCGCAAGGCTTTTTCTAGGTTCACTGGACCCACTTTATCTAAGCCAATCGTCTTGCTCAAAGACTCTCGTGAAATATCTAAAGCAAAAGTGGTGTCAGTCAAGTCAGTGGCTGTCATACAAGCACCCTGAATGGCAATACTGTCACCCAATGCAACATCATCAAGATATCCAGAGGGCACTTCTACCACCAAGTGCAGACCATCGCCTTTAGCTTGAACACTTTTAATTTGACCAACTGCCGTAATAATTCCAGTAAACATAGTAAGATCTTAAATAGGTTTTGTAATTTTCTTGAAGCGTTGTTTCTTGTTGTTTCTTGCTGTCTCTTGCTGTCTCTTGTTTATTACTTCTTAATCAGCCGCAAACGAAGATCAGGGCCAAACAAAGTTTGATCAATGATTTGCCAATCTTGACGTTGATCTAAAGCTGTCAATGAAGAGATGTTGGCCATACCAATACCATCACCCATAAAGAAGGGTGCGTAATAGAGCAAGAGTTCATCAACGCAGCCCTCTCTCAACAAAGATCCATTTAACTTAAATCCAGCCTCGACATGGATTTCATTCATGTGACGCTCTTTTGCTAAATACGAAAAGAGTTTTGGTAAATCTACTTTGCCGTTAGCGTTAGTCATGGCAATCACTTCAACGCCAAGAGCCTCAAATGATTTTGACTTATCTTGACTCTCCTGAGAATCCAATGAGGCACAAACCAAGATCACGCCCGATGCATTGGGTTTGCTCAACACCTTTGCGCTGAGGGGTGTCTCGAGCTTGGAGTCCACAATAATTCTCCAAGGCTGGCGCTCGGTAATGATATCCCGCACATTAAGACTTGGATCATCCTCTTTAACGGTTCCTACCCCAGTTAATATCGCACAGGCTTGAGCGCGCCAATGATGGCCATCTGCCCTAGCTAAGGCTCCGGTAATCCATTGACTTTGGCCATTAGGCAAAGCTGTCTTGCCATCTAAGCTGGCAGCAATCTTCATGCGAACCCAAGGCAAACCTCGAGTCATCCTAGAAATAAACCCGGGGTTTAATGCTTGGGCCTCAGATTCCAATAAACCACAACGCACATCAATTCCCGCAGTCTTTAATCGCTCCAGCCCTTTGCCTGCTACCAGGGGGTTAGGATCAGACATGGCTGCAATCACCATGGCTGGCTTGACTGCAATCAAGGCATCGACACAAGGCGGCGTTCTACCAGTGTGGTTACAGGGCTCCAAGGTCACATAGATCGTTGATCCTGCCGGATCTATCCCTTTTGACTTCACATCAGCCAAAGCCTCAACTTCCGCATGAGGACCGCCCACCCTTTGGGTATGCCCGCGCCCAATCACTTCTCCATCCTTCACAATGAGACATCCTACCCGGGGATTGGGATTTGATAGATAAAGGGCGTGCTGAGCCTCGGCTAATGCCTGACTCATAAATTGATGGTCAACTGCGGTGTACATGGGTCTATTAAAACCGATTGTGGGCAGAAGCAGCAAATTTACCCATCCTACCTACAGTCTTTGGAGTCCTTGCTGGGATCACAAATTCGCCACCGACCCCCGCTGCCCAATATGAGCTGCCGCTCAAGCCTAGGATCTCGGTCATGACTCAGTATCAGACGATTAGCGACAAAGCCGCCTTGGGCTGTTTTTGCAGCTCCGGCAGCATTAAACAAAATACCTCTCTTCGATGTGTGAGGGTCAATAAACTGCTTACCCCCACCCTGGAAATACACCCGAGCAAGATCTCCCTGGGAAATCCAGCTCCGTTCAATACAGCCTGCATTTGCTTGGCGATCATTACAAACGCTCTTCACCACCCAACCCTCTTCCCAAAGACCCCCATTTAAAGGAGTAATGCGTACAGGCGCCCCCAACATTAATGCTTGAGCTCTTGCAAAGTGGGCATGCGCAATAAAGCGCCTGGCAATGGTATCGATGTCTCGGGCGGCCATTTGCTCATGTAATAGAGGTAATGTCGATATTGCAATGATGGCAATGATCAACACAACGGCTATCAACTCCAACAAGCTATAACCTTGATCTTGCTTATTCAAAATTCTGTCGCCAATTTAATCGTGTAGTCATATTGGTTTTTTCATCCAGAAATATGAGGACTTCCAATCTAGGTTTTGACTTGCTAGAAATCAACCAAATATTTTTTCCGGCTGACTGTATATAGCAAGCAGGATGTTCTAGGGCAGCGATATTGGATAGATGCTGCTCGCATTCAAATAAGGATTGTTCAGCAGCAATAAATTCTTTTTGAGCTTCTGCATAAGTATTGACGCTCATGACTTCAAGTGCAGCCAAACGCTCTAACTGCATTACCAGTATAGAGAGCAGCGTCAGTAGCGATATGACCCAAGCAATTATCAAAATAGATTCATAGCAGATTACGAGCGGTAAATGTTCTCTCAAACTTCTGGTGCATGGATACGCCATCAGTCATCTCCAGCTTTATCTTAAAGGCCTTGCCAGCACTCGCTGGAAGCGATTCAAAGGAAAGATGGTGAATACCATTCATTAAGGTCGTATTTTGGATTCGCCCTTGGCGATCAAGTGACTGACAGATTAATGAGCCTCCGTTCACCTTTGCGCCTTTGGGTGCAGATGCTTGTCGATCTACCAAGAATCCTTGCTGCGCTAAATTATTTTTAGTGCGCTCTTTTGACAAAGTATTGCCAATGCAATCAAAGTCCACTCCTTGAGAAACCTCCTGCTTCACAATAAGTGAATCGGATCCTCGATAGCCATTATTTTTATGAACCTGAATGTAAGTATTCGAAGAAGAATTCTGATTTATAGATGCAATTGCTGAATGGGCATTACGATACCCAGCCATCCGAATTGCGCGCCCGATTAATTCCAGTGCACGATCTGCTTCTGCAGTCATAGACTGTAATTTTTCATACTGAATTTGCTTGGCGATGAACTCACCACTATTTTTGATGAGTGGCGCGACGAGGACTAGGGAGAGGGCGAGACCGACGAGACATTCCAATAGATTCATCCGCTAGCTTTCCTGAAGTTGGGCTTGAGTTATTTCTTTGTGCAGCCGTCAAAATAGCGAGCTCATGCCTATCGATCTCTTTACGAAGCTCAACTCTTTTCTCCTGCAGTTGACCTAAACGCAAAATCATCCCTTGGTAGATAGTGCTCAAACCCACCCAAGCGCTTGCTACCAAACTCATTGCCACCAGGACCTCTAATAAGATGAATCCATTGAGCTTGGCGTTTGATCGATGCAGTGGACGAGGCAGTGGAGATTTTTGAATTCGAGAGTGCATAGGGCATTTTCTCGGGACTTGAGACGCAAAAACAGGCTTTTCATGGGTGCTTGCTGTCAGAAAAACTGGATATTGCTCCAATATCGACCGCAGGATCCCAGGCCAAAGCCCGAAACCCCCTCCTAGCTTAAAATAGAGGGCTATGCAAAATAACCTCGCCTCCACAGAAGAAATCGTTGCTGAGCTTAAGGCCGGCAAGATGGTCATTCTGGTCGATGAAGAAGATCGCGAGAATGAAGGTGACTTAGTGCTTGCTGCAGATCATGTCACTCCAGAGGCCGTGAATTTCATGGCTAAGCATGGTCGTGGCTTAATTTGTCTGACTTTGACGCGTGAGCGCTGCCAACAAATTAACCTGCCTCTCATGGTGCGGGACAACGGCACCTCCATGGGGACCAACTTTACAGTTTCAATTGAAGCAGCTAGTGGCGTTACCACCGGAATTTCCGCGGCAGACCGCGCCCATACTATTAAAACGGCGGTTGCTGCAAATGCAAAACCCAACGATCTAGTTCAGCCAGGCCACATCTTTCCTTTGATGGCACAACCTGGGGGTGTGTTGATCCGCTCAGGCCATACAGAAGCAGGTTGTGATTTAGCTGCCATGGCTGGTTGCTCACCTACCGCTGTCATTTGCGAGATCATGAAAGATGATGGCAGTATGGCGCGCTTGCCAGACTTGCTCGAGTTTGCAAAAGAACATCAATTAAAGATTGGCAGCATAGCCGACCTCATCAAATACCGTAGCCAGCATGAAAGCATTGTGGTGCGTGA
>NZ_NCJB01000431.1:0-1660 GCF_002282275.1 Polynucleobacter sp. 39-46-10
TCAATTTGAAAATAGATCCATCAAATTGATAACAAAAAAAGGGGTAAATCATGCGTCTTAAAACTCTAGTAGCCGCTATGGCAGCAGTAGCTTCATTGGCTCCAATCGCTGCTCAAGCTCAATCTTCAAGCGAGAACCCATGGATGGTTCGTGTACGTGCAGTGGACTTACTTTGGAGTAATGGCCAATCCGGTAGCGTAGTCCAAGGTGCCAATGTAAAAGCAAAGGACCAGGTTATTCCTGAGTTGGATATTTCCTATTTTTTCACTAAAAATATTGCTGCAGAACTAGTGTTAACTTATCCACAGACCATTCAGATCGATGCTGGTGGCGACAAGCTCGGTACCATTAAGGCACTTCCCCCATCTTTACTTCTCCAATATCATTTCACAGATTTTGGCGCATTCAAGCCTTATGTTGGTGCAGGCGTGAATTACACAATCTTTAGTAGTCGTAACAACTTGGGTAATGGAGCATATTCAGTCGATAACTCAAGCTTTGGTGCGGTTGGTCAAGTTGGTATGGATTATATGTTTGATAAAAATTGGGGTCTAAACGTCGACCTTAAATATGCCACTATGTCTACCAATGTTACAACTACAGCTACTGGAGCTAATGGTGGTAAGTTGACTTTGAATCCTTGGATGCCAGCTGTTGGTGTAACTTACAAGTTCTAAGAATTCAGTTCTTAGTTCTTGAGATAGAGCCCTTAAGGGGCTCTATTTTTTTGTTCACTCATTATTAATCAAGTGTTCAATCAACTTCTCAAATTTGGCTTCATCAAAATGTAAATTATCAAAGCGCTGTATTGCAATATGCCCTGGAGGATTAACTCTGCGTTTGGTGTATTGATCCCAGTGCTTGAGTTTGTATTCATCTCGAGGGTCTGCGCGCTTTTCCATACGACGCTTTGCTTCGCTTTCATCGAGATCTATCCAGGCGATTTTGATGCTAGATACACTGGGTACTCCAAGCTCCTCGGGATTGAACATCCGTCCGCTTTGTATCTCGCTAGAGAATGGACCTACTAGGATGACATTGACGCCAAGTTGGAGGTTTTCTTTGGCGATGGCGATGAGGCCTGCATATTCCCAATCCCTGAGGTTCTGAAGATAGAAGGGGCTATCGCGATCATTGGGATTATTGGTAGTGAGCTCCATGACATGGGCACTATAGGCGCCGTAGACTGTATCTTTATCTAAGAAGAAAAAGTCCTCACCGGTCTTTTCCACTATTAGGGGTAGAGCCTTTTTAGCTAAAGTAGTTTTACCGGTGCCCGCATGGCCTGCAAAGAGGATAAGTCGTGGTGCGCCAGGGCTGAGCTTACAGGTCATTTATCGCTTTATTTGGGTGTATTGCCTGGTTAAATTCTACTTCTCAATCCCATGTTTATTGGAAATATCACCACTTTGCTTGAAGTGACGATAATGTCGCCATGGACTTAATCGTACTCCCTGACGCAACACTGCCTTTTGGCCACGTTGCCCTCCTCGCAAATACTGCTTTCTCATTGGAATCTGGGCAGCTTGTTGTCTTGATTGGCCGCAATGGCACTGGCAACTCCTCTCTATTGAAGATCTTGGCTGGCATAGAAAAAATGGATGATGGTTTGCTGCAATATCAGCAAGGCCTCCGCATTGCCTATGTTCCTCAAGAACCA
>NZ_NCJB01000432.1:0-1651 GCF_002282275.1 Polynucleobacter sp. 39-46-10
CTCAAGCTCCTCACCCTGACCCAAATCGGCAGTGAAAGTAACAATCTCGCATTGATAAGTATCTTGAAGCCATTTCAAGATCACGCTAGTGTCAAGACCACCGGAATACGCTAGAACTACTTTTTTAATATCAGACATGATTTCTTTTCAATTAAAAATGAACTAATAACCAACCAAAACAAATTGCTTCAAAAAATTAATCCAAACGACCGCAGAGTAAATACTCCATCAAGGCCTTTTGAACATGCAGACGATTTTCAGCCTCTTCCCAAACAATACTTTGCGGGCCATCAATCACTTCGGCTGAAACCTCTTCACCACGATGGGCTGGCAGGCAATGCATGAACAAGGCATCTGGCTTAGCCAAAGACATTAATTCTTCATCCACCATCCAGTCCTTAAAAGCACTCATGCGCGAGGTGTTCTCATCCTCATAGCCCATGCTGGTCCACACATCAGTGGTCACCAAGTCGGCATCCTTGCAGGCATCTTTTGGATCAGCGCAAATAGTCAGGTGTTGCTTCGCATTAGCTGTCAATCTAGACTCATCAAGCTGATAGCCGCCTGGTGCAGAGAAGCGAATTTGGAAATCTAAACACTCGGCTGCCTGTATCCAGGTATAGGCCATATTGTTGGCATCACCTACCCAAGCTACAGTTTTGCCCTGGATTGGGCCACGAGCCTCAACGAAAGTAAAGATATCTGCCAACACTTGGCAGGGATGGTATTCATTAGTGAGGCCATTGATCACTGGCACGCGAGAATTGGCAGCAAAGCGCTCAATAATCTCTTGGCCAAAGGTGCGAATCATGATGATGTCGGTCATCCTCGAAATCACCTGTGCAGCATCCTCTACAGGCTCGCCACGACCCAACTGCGTATCTCGGGTATTGAGGTATACCGCATGCCCGCCAAGCTGGTGTATGCCAGCCTCAAAAGAAAGGCGAGTACGGGTCGAATGCTTCTCAAAGATCATCGCAAGAGTACGATCGTGCAAAGGATGCCAGGTCTCGTAACTTTTGAACTTGGTCTTAAGCCAAGCAGAGCGCTTGAGGAGATAGTCATATTCTTCGCGTGTCAGGTCAGCAAACTGCAAGTAATGCTTAACCTGGCCAGGCACTTGAGGCTTTGCCAAAGATGTCATTGTTGAGCTTTCCAATAAAGTTTTAGCTTGCATTTTTTGTTTGGGCTACCGAACTGCACGAAAATAGTTCCTAAAGTCATCTTAAGGCCTTCTCAGACTGTTAAGCTAGAGGGCTGAGTAACACTGATTCCTTACAACGATTTCTACGCCAACTTGAACCACAAAAAGCTTTTCATTCAAGGCATTACAACTTCTGGCAAACCTTTTCGTCCCAGCGACTGGGCCGAACGTCTTTGCGGGGTAATGGCTACTTTTCGCCCGCCAGGTGATTCTGGCGACCCCCGCTTCACTTACTCACCCTATGTCAGACCAGTGGTTATTGCAAAAGTGAAATGCGTTGTTATCGATACCAGACTGAGAGACCTTGATCCAAGAGCACTCGACTTTGTCATGAACTTTGCCAAAGACAACAGCCTGCCAATCGAAGAGGCCTGTGAATTCGAACCGAACTCACAATCCCAGTCCTAAAAACAAAAACCCGCTCTGATAAGGAGCGGGCTTAGACCC
>NZ_NCJB01000433.1:0-1649 GCF_002282275.1 Polynucleobacter sp. 39-46-10
ATGTCTTTATCATGGTCTGTTGCACGATTGAGCAGCATTCCAATTCCTAAGTCGTAACCATCCAGAACCACATAAGACAGCATGGCAAATCCCATGGCGACAAAGAAAAATAGTGGGAGCCAGACAGATGCTTGGGTATAGTCAATTGAGGTCATAACTTAAGTCCTAAAAAGACTCCACGAAGTTTCAGATTGCTTTTCAACTTGAGTTTTGGGGCTTTCTTTATCGTCAGCCTGACGAGCCAGATAGAAAACTACCCAAATGTAAGCGCACAATAAACCCACATAAAGAGCCAAATAGGCAAATAGAGTTGAAAAGACCATACCGGTAGGCAAAGTTGTAGCAGCTTGAGCAGTGGTAAGCACTCCAGTCACTAAATAAGGTTGTCGTCCAATTTCAGTTACATACCAACCGGCTAAGACGGCAACCCAGCCTGAAAAGGTCATCAGCACCAAGCCTTTGGCTATTAACTTTGGTAGAGGCCGATTTTGACGCATCTGCCAACGCCCCAGCCATGAAAATAAGAGCATTAATACACCAACGCCAACCATCACTCTAAAAGCAAAAAATACTGGGGCAACAGGCGGAATCTTGTCTCCGAAATCATTTAATCCCTTGACCTCGCCATCCCAACTATGGGTTAAGTAAAAAGACGCCAACTTAGGAATGCTGATCTCATAGTCGTTGGTACGAGTTTGTTTATTGGGTATCCCAAAGATCACTGCAGGCACACCAGTACCGCCATTCCAAATTCCCTCCATAGCAGCTAGCTTTGCAGGTTGATGATGAAGGGTATTTAGGCCATGTAGATCTCCAAGCATAATTTGAATAGGCGTTAAAACCATGGCAGCAGTTAGCGCCATTTTCATCACCATTAAATTGGCTTCCGAGCGGCTATTGCGTAAGTAGCGGTAAGCAGAGATTCCAGCCAAGAAAAACGAGACAGTCAAAAATGAAGCTAGCATCATATGGCCAAGGCGATAAGGCATCGATGGATTAAAGACGATAGCTATCCAATCAACGGCATGCGCCCTGCCATCAATCATGGTGAAACCCTGCGGGGTTTGCATCCACGAATTTAAGGCAATAATCCAAAAAGCTGACAGGCTGGTACCAAAAGCCACTAAAAAGGTAGCTAATGTATGCACTCGTTGCGAAACACGCTTTGCACCAAATAGCATGACACCTAAGAAAGTTGCCTCAAGGAAAAAGGCTGTTAAGACTTCATAGGCTAATAATGGACCGGCAATATTGCCAACTGTCTCCATGTACCCGGGCCAGTTTGTTCCAAACTGAAAACTCATCGTGATACCACTCACGACACCCAATGCAAATGTTAAGGCAAATATTTTGATCCAGAACTGATATGCCTCTTTCCAGCAATCTAATCCAGTTCTATTGTGTTGAATCTTGAAATAAAAGAGGAACCAGCCTAAGGCAATCGAAATAGTCGGAAACAAAATATGGAAAGAAATATTTGCCCCAAATTGGATTCTGCTCATAATAAGTGTGTCCAACATCCCATTACCCCTCGTTTTTAATGTACCTTTTTATTATCCTCTTTACTCCCATGGAGTGCTGAACAGGCTTCATAGCCATGCCATGTGATTGACAGTTAAGACAATGCGAGCGTCAAACCTCAATAAAGT
>NZ_NCJB01000064.1:0-11278 GCF_002282275.1 Polynucleobacter sp. 39-46-10
CCATCGTATTTAACAGGATCATCAGCGCAAGGACCAACGCCACACTCCAGCAGAGTCGATGCAAGATTAGCAAACACCAATAGAATAAATACGATTACCAATAGATTTGCAAATACAGAGCGTGAGCGCACATCACGATTCGGCAGCATTAACAAAATAGCAAGTCCAGCCAATAATCCAACGTAACCTACGTAAGCCCAAGTATAAAAATGTAACTCTAGAAAAGTTTTACCAAACCCCTTGTCGCCAGGCAAAACATGCAAGAGCACTTGACGTAAAGAAACCATCATCCCTACTAAGCCACCGATGATGCCCCAACCATAGTGAGCAGAATGCGCGCCACAACGAATGTTGAGTACCAAGGCAAAACCAATAATGACAAAACCCATGCGCTGCATTAAGCACAGTGGGCAAGGTAATTCACCGAAATAGAATTGATCAATAAAAGCATAGGACAGCATGCCAACTATCCCAGCCAAAGCCAATTGATTGCCAAGTGCTGCTAAGGAAGGAAAAGAATGCTTATTCATTTTCCTCACAGACTAATATTGAGATGATTGGTGGCGTGGACCATGAACCAGAACATCAGAATGCCAACGGTAATGGCAAGTATGATTAAACCAGCCAGACGTTTCTCAAACCAAACGAGGACAAGCCCAATAAAGGCTGTCAGGAAAGGTAGAAACATATACATAAATGAATTCTATCGCAGGTCGATGCAGAAGCAAAAACAAGTGATTTAAAGGGTCTTTTGTATAGAATGGGGTCATGAATTCAACCCCGCCCTGCATCGACTTCCAGTTCGAAGGGCCCATTGCCCGAATTACCTTTAATAATCCCGCATCCCGCAATGCCTTAACTTGGCCGATGTATGAAGAACTCAAGCGAATTTGCGATGCGATAGCAAATACACCAGAAATTGGAGTGGCTATTTTTAGGGGCGCCGGTGACAAAGCATTTGTATCAGGCAGTGATATCCAGCAATTTGTGGATCTTCAAGAAAATGAAGCCTACGAAGTTGCAGTAGATGTCATTTTTCATTCTTTACAGCGTTTACCTATTCCAACAATTGCACGAATTGAAGGCTTGGCCGTTGGTAGCGGTTTGCTTATTGCCACTGCATGTGACTTCAGAATATCAACTGTAGACGCGCGCTTTGGTATTCCAGTGGCAAAGACATTGGGTAACTGCCTATCGCCCAGCAATCTGTCTTGGATTGCCCATCATTTAGGTGTGCCGATGGTTAAGCGTATGTTACTCACTGCAGAACTGATTAAGGCGCCTGAATTACTAGATTCAGGCTATCTATATCAAACCACTTCTCCAGAAGAAATTGAAGGCGCGACCGAAGTGTTAGCTAACAAATTAGTAGCACTGGCTCCAATTACACAAAAAGCGAGCAAAGTAACTTTGGCTCGCTTAATGGAAAGCAATTTGCCGGATTGCACGGAGCTGATGCGAGAGACCTATAACAGCGCTGACTTCAAAGAAGGAGTGAATGCCTTCCTTGAGGGGCGCCCACCAAAGTGGCTTGGTAAGTAGTTCTCTCTAGATGCTCATTTGCATTAAACGATCTTGATTTTAAGTGGGGTAAGGCCTTCGACGCTTCCCTCTAGTACATCACCTTTTTTCACTGGGCCAACGCCCGCAGGTGTGCCAGACATAATTAAATCGCCTGGCTCAAGCGTAAATAAAGTGGAGAGGTAAGCGATGGTGTCAGGAATATTCCAGATTAATTGGTTTAAGTCGCCCTCTTGACGTACTTCACCATTAACTAAGAGCTTGACCACACCTTTATTCGGGTGGCCGAACTGAGCTGCTGGAGTAATAGCCGCACAGGGTGCGGACTGATCAAATGCCTTACCAGTATCCCAGGGGCGACCCATTTTTTTGGCTTCACCCTGTAAGTCACGACGGGTCATGTCTAAACCAACGCCATAACCATACACATGCTCTAGCGCTTTATCAGCAGGAATATTTGCGCCACCTTTACCGAGGGCAACGACCATCTCAATTTCGTGATGAACATCATTGGACAGGTTTGGGTATTGCATATCTTTGCCATCAGTCACGATCGAGTTGGCTGGCTTCATAAAAAAGAATGGCGGCTCACGATCAGGATCGTGCCCCATCTCACGTGCATGATCGGCATAGTTACGACCAACGCAATAAATACGGTTTACTGCAAAGCGGCGGGTATCACCCACTACTGGAAGGGATGGAACGATTGGTGGATCAATAACGTATGCGGTGCTCATGAATAGCCTTTCTAAGGGGTGCTTAGTTTTCAAATTTATTCGATTAATTATGACACTACTTGAATGAAGGTCACTTGAATGAACATCACCCTTGACCCTTGGTGCGCAGTTTGAGCAAAAGAATGCTTAATGCCAAGGCAAAGGTTAGCGCATTAGCCAGAATCAAAGGCCACTTCTCGATGATGAGGCCATAGATAAGCCACAAGCCGACGCCTGCAGTAAATAAGCTATACATTCCTACCGAGATTCCAGAAAGATCTCGGGTGCGCCAAGATTGAATGGCCTGAGGTAAAAAAGCAATCGTCGTCAAAAATGCAGCGCAGTAGCCAATGATCTCAATCTGATGTGGCTGTAAGTTCATTCAATTACTGCTTTTTATTGAGGCCAGCTTTACGTGACTCAATCTCTTTATTAATTGCAGCTAGGGTTTTTGCATCTGGAGTCTTCCAATTGCCACCAGCCTTATTGGCCATGTAGGCTACAGCATCAGAAAATGTTTCAATTGTCATATTGGGATTTCCGCCTTTTGCAGGCATCCCTCTTATGCCAACATAAGCATGCGCCGTGAGCGTAACCTGACCTTCAGCAATCAAAGGAGCCCACTTCGCTTTATCGCCAAACTTGGGAGCATTTAAAACACCAGAGGCGTGGCAGGCTGCGCAGACTTGTTTGTAGGTATTCTCGCCAGGCTCAGCAAATGCTGCGAGGTTGGCAGTAGAGACAGCAACAAGAATGAAGGGTCGAAGAGATAAATTCATAAGGGCACCAATGAAGGGTAAGTTGTCATTGGTGACAATTTATCTCAATTTTGCAATCAATGCCTTGCTAGGCGCTAGGCCAAACCAAAATAACTTGCGATCCTATAGGTAATAAAGGCTGCTAGGTAGGCTAAGCCAAAAAGGTAGCTCAGCATAATGACTGGGATCTTCCAGCCGCCCGTCTCCCTTTTGACGGCCGCAATTGTGGAGAGGCACTGGGGAGCAAAAACAAACCAAGCCAAAAGAGATAGAGCTGTAGCCAAACTCCAACCTTTAGAAATCAATGGAACTAGGGCATCAGCCGCATCTACTCCAGAGCTCGATAGCGCGTATACCGTTGCTAAAGAACTAACTACCACCTCACGAGCTGCCATCCCAGGCACCAAGGCGATACTGATTTGCCAATTAAACCCAATCGGCTCAAACATTACTGCCAAGGCTTGCCCCATCATTCCAGCAATACTGTATTGAATGGGTGACCCAGTCGCATTTTCAGGAGGAAGTGGGAAGCTTGAAAGTGCCCACAGACATACCGTCATGATCAGAATAATTCCGCCAACGCGACGCAAAAAAATTTCTGCACGCTGCCATAAACCAATTGCCAAATTACCTAAACGCGGTAAGTGGTAACTCGGCAACTCCATCATTAAGGCATTGAGCTGAAACTTTTCACTAGTAAAGCATTTCAGTATCCAAGCTACTGCCATAGCGCCGGCAATGCCAGCAACATACAGCAAGAAAAGTACTAAGCCCTGCAAATCCAATCCAGCCCACAATTTACGTTCAGGAATAAAAGCGGAGATCAATAAGGCATATACCGGCAGACGCGCCGAGCAAGTCATCATCGGCGCAATCAAAATCGTCACCAAACGATCCCGCGCATTGGAGATACTTCTGGTTGCCATGATTCCAGGAATAGCGCAGGCAAAGCTCGATAGCAGCGGAATAAAGGATCTACCGGATAAGCCCACCCGCCCCATCAAGCGATCCAATAAGTAAGCAGCTCTTGGCAGGTAGCCAGACTCCTCCAAAATCAGGATGAAGAAATACAGAATCAGAATCTGCGGCAAGAAAATCAATACGCCACCCGCACCAGCCAGAATTCCGTCAACCAATAAGCTACGCAGCCAATTATTTGGGAGCGCTTGAATCAAAAAGGCGCCCAGCCAATCCACCCCAGCTTCAATCGCCTCCATGGGCAAAGTGGCCCAACTAAACACGGCCTGAAAAATAAAGAAGAGAACTACAGCCAAGATGATTGGGCCAAATACCGAGTGCAGCAATACAGAATCTAGGCGATCACTTAAGCGATCAGGAATGATTTGATCTAAGCCTAGATTTTGTAATATATGTTGAACCTGCTCGTTGTCTAACTCAGTATGTGCAGTGTGATCGCGTGAGCTCTCCATACCTTCATCAACATCGCTGGCACGCAATGCAGACAAGTTTTTCCAGTCTAGCTCACTTAAATAGTGTTTGAGATCATCAGCACCGCTAGATTGAATACCCACAGTGGCAATCACGGGTAGGCCTAACTCTTGAGATAAGGCATTGGCATCCACGTTCACACCTTGACGCTTGGCAACATCGACCATATTGAGCACAACTACACATGGCAAACCTAAGCGCTTGGCAGATAAGACTAAGCGTAAATTACGTCTGAGGTTCATGGCATTGAGTACACACAGTACGAGGTCGGGACGTTTTTCACCTGCGGCATTGCCATGAAGCACATTGCAAGTGACTCGCTCATCTAAGGAGCGCGGATATAAGCTGTAGGCGCCAGGGAGATCTAGAATGCGAATCTTTTTTTCTGATGCGAGAGTTAAGCGCCCCTCTTTTCTCTCTACAGTCACGCCAGAATAGTTGGCTACCTTTTGACGACTACCTGTGAGCAAATTAAATATTGCCGTCTTTCCACAATTGGGATTACCTAGTAATGCAACCAAAGGCTCGCTTGGGAAGAAATGAATCTGCGCTTCAGACATACTTAAAGAATTTCTACCTCAACTAATCGCGCTTCGGATTCACGCAAGGCAAATGTGGATGACCCAACCCTTATCAGTATCGGACCCTGACCCAATAACCCCTTACGTAAAACCTCAACCTGCTCACCAGGGAGAAAACCAATGTCCTCCAGTTGACCGCGAATATCCTCGCACCGGTCACCTGTAGCGGCGATCTTGCTAACACGGGCTCTGATGCCCGGGAGGATCTCTTCAAGATTCATGGATGGGTAAATGGGCTGTATAGAACAATTATAACCCTATATGAGAATGAATATCATTCTCCAGAAATAGGTTTAGAGCCTCATAATCCCCTATTTAGAACGCCTAGGTATTGATTTAAAACAAAAATCGCGTGCTTATAACCAGCCAGCAATCTGTTTCTTCAGACCAATAGATTTATAGCCAGGACTAGCACTGGAGAGAACCCGGATTTTTCGGATGATTTTTGCGAGCTCGGGATTGGTACTGAGATCCTCATTCATAGCCAGAAAGAAGATTTCATCCTTGAGTTGAATGAAATCCAGACCATTCTCCAGGGCAACACTTTTAACACCCATACCAACATCGGCTTTTTTGGCCAATATCGCCGTAGCAATTGCTGAGTGGGTGAACTCCTCGTTCTCGTATCCCTTAATGCGATGTGGATCCATACCCTCTTTAGCTAAAATGGTATCCAGCAGTAAGCGGGTGCCAGACCCCTTCTGGCGATTGATAAAACGAATCTTTGATCGCAATAAATCTTTAGGCGAAATAATGTTGAGCGGGTTACCTTTGGCAACCAATAGACCTTGTACGCGTTTCATGACCGGGAATATTTGCATCCCCTCTTTTTGCAGTCGCTTAGCAATAATCTTAGAGCTCTGTGGGTCCGAGACGTGAAACCCGGCAATATCTACTTCGTAATTGAGTAGACGCTCCAAAGCCTCGCCCGATCCTGCGGTAATTAACTCAAAGCCACCAATCTCGAAAACTGCCTTTTGAATAATGGGATCACTACTACTAACAAAGCGCCACTGTTTTTTTGCCTTGACTCTAAATTGAGCAAAACCCTCCTCTAGGTGCAAGAGACTGGATTGGCCCAAGCGCATCGTCTTTTGATCAAAGTCTTCGGTAAATTGAATTAGGTATCTGGCGTATTCAGATAATTGGGATCCGTGCCCTCTTACCCTATCGATCAGCTTGAAGCCGAGCGCTTCCTCAACATCGTTTAATTTTTGCCACACATTTCTGTACGAGAGGCCCATTTTCTTGCAGGCAGACATCAGCGTTTTGCCGTGCTCAATGTCTTTTAACAGGGCGGTTAACCACACCAAATCGACCACAGCCGGGTCTTTTGCGTTTTTACTTCCAAAAACTAGGGTTGGCCGTATCTGAATTCTCATATGTAATTTTTTGCATATTGATGTTTTGTAATATGACAAATCTTAACCGAACCTACCTTAAGGAAGCGAACTCAAATGAAATTCTCATTTAACCGATTACTGGCAACCGCCATTACTGCTCTGACGCTTTTAAGCAACTCAGCTTATGCACAAGAGAAAAGCATTGTTGTGTCATCAACAACTTCGACAGAGCAATCTGGTCTTTTTGGATTTATGTTGCCAATCTTCAAAATGAAAACTGGGATTGATGTCAAAGTGGTTGCTGTTGGTACAGGCCAGGCATTAGACATTGGTCGCCGTGGCGATGCTGATGTGGTGTTTGTGCATGACAAACCTGCTGAAGAAAAATTTGTTGCAGATGGTTATGCAACCAAGCGAAATGAAGTGATGTATAACGACTTCGTGTTGATTGGACCAAAATCTGACCCAGCCAAAATTGCAGGCGGCAAAGACATCAAGGTTGCGTTTCAAAAAATCGCATCAGCTCAAGCACCATTCGTATCCCGTGGTGACAAGAGCGGTACCCATGCAGCAGAGTTGCGTTACTGGAAAGATTCTGGCGTAGCAGTTTCTCCTACCCTCGGCTGGTACAAAGAAACTGGTTCAGGCATGGGTCCAGCTCTCAATACAGCTTCCGCAATGAATGGTTACATCTTGGCTGATCGCGGTACTTGGCTTTCTTTCAAGAACCGCGGTGATTTGACAATCCTGGTTCAAGGCGATCCAAAGTTATTTAATCAATATGGCGTCATGCTAGTAAATCCGGCTAAGTTTCCACATGTGAAAAAAGCTGAAGGCCAAGCATTTATTGATTGGATCACTTCTAAGGAAGGTCAAAATGTGATTGCAAGCTACAAAATTGGTGGCGAGCAACTCTTCTTCCCTAATGCAAATAAATAATTCGCATTAAAAATTTACGCCTATTTATCGGCGCACTAGCTTCCGCTTTGTTAATGGGCTATTGATGAAAGCATCAATAGCCCATTTCAATTCTCCAAACATAGAGGCCACCTATGGGCATGGTAGCCAGAGCTTTACATTAGCAACTGGCAGCCCCGGCGAGCTAGGTCTACTGCAAGAACTTGGTGAGGCTTTTGATAAAAAAGCAGGTGCGCGACTGGCTTGGATTAAGGCAGGGAGCGGTTTCTCGCTCAAACTATTGAAAGCTCAACAGGTAGACATGATCATGGTGCATGCGCCAGATGAAGTTCTTAAAGCAATTGCTGAGGGTTGGGCAACTGGGAGAACACTCATTGGATCTAATGAGTTCTATATTGTCGGACCCAAAGCCGATGTTGCCAAAATCAAATCCGCCAGTAGCGGTGCAGATGCTTATGCCAAGATCGCTAAAGCAAAGGCTAACTTTATCTCCAGAGGCGATCAATCTGGCACACACCAAAAAGAGATAGAAATTTGGAGGAAGGCTGGAATTACCCCTGAAGGTGATTGGTATATTGGGACCCATGACTTCATGACGGCATCCCTTAAGCGAGCTAATAAAGATAAAGCCTACTTCATGACAGATAGCAGCACATGGGTAGCAGAGAAAAATATCGCTACCGACCTGCAAATTCTGTATCGTGGTGACCCCTGCCTAGTCAATACCTATGATGCCTTAGTGGCTCCTGTAGGCGCAACTAAGAATCGCGATATCGCAGCAAAATTTATTCAGTTTGTGGCATCTGATGAAGGTCAGACTATTATTCGTAATTACGGTAAGGCGAAGTACAAAGAAGCCCTCTACAATGATACTGTCTACGCCAAACAATATATTTACTAGGAGAAGTCATGGAACTTAAAGTCAAACTCAGCGCACGCAATACTCTTAGCGGTAAAGTGGTAGAACTCAAAATGGGTCAAACTACTTCTCACGTTAAGCTCGATATTGGTGCTGGTCATATCGTGACCGCCTCTATTACCAATGAGGCTGTAGATGAGCTGAATCTCAAAGTCGGTGATCAGGCTTGGGCAGTCATCAAGGCATCTGATGTCATGATTGCTAAAGACGCTTAAGTATTAACTGATATGCAAAAGGCCCGCAATGCGGGCCTTTTTCTATACTACATCAGCATTGAGTCATGCTGAACAAATCATTCAATACTTATTTCTTTGGTGTTACGAAACCAATGGCTGTGTCGTCAACAAACTCCACCATCACGTCATCACCAGCCTTGAATTTCTCAAGACCCAAAACGCTTTGATCCACTTTGACTTTTTGCTTCTCACCTGATGGCAATGTGAATGTCACGATGCGAGTTTTTGCATCGATTGTGCTGATTTTCACTGTTGCATAAACAGTATCAGTTGTCTCTTCAAATGGCTTAGCTGAGCCTTTACCAGAAACCACTACTGATCGCACCCCAGAAACACCTGGTTTTGCGCCTTTAGGGGCAGCAACCAAGCCAACTGCAATCGCTTGAGCGTGCTCAACTACAAACACATTGCCCTTCTTCACTTTATCCAAATCATTAACTTGCTTGGATACATTCATTTGAGCCAAATTACCATTTGCATCTTTGAGAACTACGATGCGCTTCTTTGCGTCTACTGAGTCAACAGTAGCAGTCAATACAACTGCTTCAGCAGCCAAAGGCAACATTTTTGCTGGGGCTTGAGCAAAAGCTGAGCCTGCAACAGCCAATCCGAGTGAGGCAACTAATGTAGCTAGTAAAGGTTTCTTCAAAGTAACTCCTAGATAAAGGTTTGTAAGGGGCGCTATTCCATCGGCACTACGAATTCATTTTAACCATGAAGTGACTTACTTATAAGCCTTAGAGCTAATATTTACACCTTAATGAGATGCAATTTGCTACATTGGAAGCTGGATGACCCGTTTACCCCAATATGGAAAGCAAAGAGATAGCGCATGATCTTGATTCAATCCTGGCAGGATGCAGGGAAGGAAGCCTTCCCAATCAGAAAGCGCGTCTTTATTGAGGAGCAGGGAGTTCCGGAGGAGATAGAGTTGGATGAATATGATCCAGTGGCCTGGCATGCACTTGCCTACCTCGACTCGCAATATATTGGAACCGCTCGCCTTGTTCCCTTGACCGGGAATGTCGGGAGAATTGGACGCATGGCAGTATTACCGAAATATCGCAAACAAGGTCATGGTGGACGCTTGCTTAATGCCCTGCTTGATCAAGGCAAAGCGAAGGGCATCACTCAGTTTGAACTACATGCCCAGCTATCAGCCATTGCCTTTTATGAGCAATTTGGGTTTATTGCACAAGGTGCTATCTACGACGAAGCCGGAATCGCACATCGCGATATGATTCTGAGTATCTAAAGCCCTTTTAATCACCATGACTCAGACTTCCAACCCACCCTTCCTCTTTCGTGTTTGTTACTCGGATACCGACGCAGCAGGATTTGTGTATCACGCTCGTTATCTGGAGATTTTTGAGCGCAGTCGCTCTGAGTGGCTTCAGCAAAGAGGCTTGAGTCCAACAAAACTAGTAAATGAATTTGGGATCGTTCTTCCTGTTCGTGAAATCACGATGAACTTTCATCGTCCGGGGCGTTTGGATGATTTGCTGAGCATTGATCAAGTGATTGAACATCGTGGTCGCACTCAAATTGCCGTCAAGCAAACCGCGAAACGCATTGTCGAAGGAGTTGAGCCAGAGCTCATTGCCAGCGCCCTACTGCATATTGTTTGTGTCGATACCACCACCCTCAAACCCAAGGGTCTGCCTGATTGGTTATTTGCAGCAGATCAGTAATATCTTAATTTAGGAGCTTTATATGCAAGAAGGCAAGTTGCTGACTTTTGTAAAGGGTCTCGCCACGCTGCTTGAAACTAATCCGAGCGAAGAAATCGTTTTCTCCAAAGGAAAAACGCTCCTTGAAAATTTAATCAAAGAAGATGACTGGTTGCCAGAAGAGTTTTGCAAGCCGCATCCACAGTACTACCAGCAATATTTACTCTATGCAGACCCACTCGATCGTTTTTCAGTGGTCAGCTTTGTTTGGGGACCCGGTCAAAAAACTCCACTACATAACCACACTGTCTGGGGCATGGTGGGTCAACTGCGCGGACAAGAGCGTAGCGCTAACTATTACCGCCAAGCAGATGGCAGCTATGAGGCTGATGGATCCTTTGTTTGTATACCAGGTCAAGTGGCTAGCGTATCACCCGACACACACGATATCCACGTAGTCGAGAACGCCTTGAGTGACCAAATCTCGATTAGCATCCATGTTTATGGCGGAAACATTGGTCGTATTCAGCGAGCCGTATTTGACCCCATGACAGGCGCAGAAAAATTATTTATTTCTGGATATGCCAATTCAGTAACACCCAATCTCTGGAATACAGCTGATAACACTGCCAGATAGCTTAGAATACGAGCTCTTTCTGCAAACATACTCCAAGTGTGGCAGCTCACCCCATTGACCGGGACAGTCGTTTAATTGAATACGGGTCAATATTTATTTGGCCCCTATGTTATTTACAGATCTTGGTTTATCAGAATCCATTCTTCGCGCGATTAGCGAAGAAGGCTACACTAGTCCTACCCCCATTCAAGAGAAATCTATCCCCGCTGTATTAAAGGGCGGAGATTTACTGGCTGCCGCTCAAACTGGTACCGGTAAAACTGCAGGCTTTACTCTGCCGATTCTGCAGCACTTAAGCAGCATAGCCAAAGCTGGTGGTAAACGTCAGTTACGCGTATTGATCTTGACCCCCACCCGTGAGTTAGCAGCTCAAGTTCAAGAGTCTGTCGTGACTTATGGCAAATATACTGGCCTCAAATCAACAGTCATTTTTGGCGGTGTCGGAGCCAACCCTCAAATCAAAGCGATTGCTGCAGGCCTCGATATCTTGGTGGCAACACCAGGTCGCTTGTTGGATTTAATGTCACAGA
>NZ_NCJB01000434.1:0-1644 GCF_002282275.1 Polynucleobacter sp. 39-46-10
TATAAATCTCATCAGGCTGACACTCTTGAATAATACGTACTAAGTTACTGGTGTCAGTTAAGTCACCGTAATGCAGAATCAAATCACGATGATCAATATGGGGGTCTTGATAGAGGTGATCAATACGATCCGTATTAAAAGAAGAGGCGCGGCGCTTGATGCCGTGAACAATATAACCCTTCTCCAATAAAAACTCGGCAAGATAAGAGCCATCTTGGCCAGTGATGCCAGTGATGAGAGCAACTTTTTGTTTTTTACTTGATTGACTTGTCATATCTTAATTTTTTCAATATCTTTTGTTACGTTAACTTAGCTACGCCCGTATGTATCTTCGAACCTGACGATATCGTCTTCACCTAAATAGCTGCCTGATTGCACTTCAATAATCTCTAAAGGTTCTGTGCCCCGATTTGCCAAGCGATGTGTTTGACCTTGTGGAATATAAGTGCTTTGATTCTCTTTGAGAGTGATGACCTGATCACCGTTGGTGATTTCTGCCTCACCTTTCACCACAATCCAATGCTCAGCACGGTGGTGATGCATTTGTAAGGATAGGCTAGCACCTGGCTTTACCTGAATTCGCTTCACCTTAAAGCGCTCACCTTCATCCACACTGTCATACCAACCCCAGGGTCTAGCAACTTTGCGATGTAAGTTTTTCTCTTCGCGCTGTTGCTGCTCTAGTTGATTGACGATGGTTTTCACATCCTGACTATTTGAACGGTCAGCTACTAGTACCGCATCAGCCGTCTCGATGATGACCAGGTTATTAATACCCACAGCACCCACCAAACGACTGCTAGCGTGTACTAATGAATTATTCGTATTACTTAGTAAGGTGTCACCACTGGTGACATTTCCACATGCATCCTTTTTGCCGACTTGCCACACCGCATCCCAAGCGCCTAAATCATTCCAACCGGCATTTAACTCAACCATCTTGATGTTGAATGCCCCATTAGATGCGGGGCATTTTTCTATCACGGCATAGTCAATAGATTCACTAGGGATAGATTGAAAGATATCTTTATCAGGACGAATAAATTGAACATCGCCAGATTGGTCAATGGCCCTTGCGACCCATGCGGTTTCAGTAGCGCCAAAAATATCCGGACGAAATTCTTTTAAGCTTGCTAACCAAGTGCTGGCACGCAATACAAACATACCGCTATTCCAGAAATAATTTCCATTTTCTAGATAGGCTTGGGCAGTAATTGCGTCAGGTTTTTCTGCGAACTGCTCGACAGTAAATTCACCATAAGCACCTTGAGCTCCACCCTTTTTGATATAGCCATAACCGGTTTCTGGAGCTGTGGGCGTAATACCCAAAATAGCAATGGTTTTCTTACTCTCATCAGCCGCAACAACATGAACACAATTTTGTAAGGCCTTAGTAAAAGCCGCGCCATTCTGAATAGTTTGATCGGCTGGAGTAATGACCAAAATTGGATCAGCCGACTCATTTGCATACAGTGCAGCCAAGGTCAGCGCCGGAGCGGTATTGCGCCCTGCAGGCTCAAGCAACAAAGTAGCTTGGATAGTTGGCATCTCACGTAATTGATCGGTTACCAAAAAGCGATGCTCTTCATTGGTCACAATCAAGGTTTTGCCGATTTCAATACCGGCAGCAGGTTGATTGTCAGT
>NZ_NCJB01000435.1:0-1643 GCF_002282275.1 Polynucleobacter sp. 39-46-10
CCAAGCGCATGAATTTGTTAAAAGTGCAGCTTGGTCAAAAGGTTTATTTACAGTTACCACTACTCTTGCCGGTAAGTGCGTCGGCATTGCGGGAATGGGTCGCATCGGACAAGACCTGGCTAAACGCCTAGAGGCATTCAAAGTCAAGATTGCCTACACTGGCCCAAGCCGTAAAGAAGTTCCTTATGAGTACTTTCCCGATATCCAATCTTTAGCAAAGGCATCTGATGTTCTTTTCTTGGCCTGCCCTGCCACCCCAGAAACAGAGAAAATGGTTAACGCTGAAGTCCTATCGGCCTTAGGCACTAAGGGCTTCCTCATCAATATTGCACGTGGAAGCGTGGTGGATGAGACCGCACTTTTAGTTGCACTGCAGCAAAATATCATTGCTGGTGCAGCACTCGATGTATTTGAAAATGAACCAAATCCAAACATCGGGTTTCTAAATCTTGATAATGTCTTATTAACACCGCATATTGGAAGTGCTACTTCTGAAACGCGACAATTGATGACAAATTTAGCAATAGATAATTTAGAAGCTTTCTATAATAAAAAAACACTTCTGACAGAAGTAAAAAATTAAAACGGAGTAAGTATGACAATTTCCCTACACCCTTCCACACTACCTGCAGTGCTCTCACCTGTATTGACTCCATTTAAAGAGGACGGTAGTCCCGATGCGCAAAAATTACTGAAGCAATGCCAATGGCTTGAGGCTAATGGTGTTGGTCAAGCGATCTTCGGCACGAACTCTGAAGCCAACTCTATGTCTGCCCGCCAAAAGATGGCGACCTTAACCTCACTAGTAGAGGGCGGCTTAAACCCAGCACACATGATGCCTGGTACGGGTGCCACATCTATTGATGCTGCGGTCAATATGACTCGTCATGCGCTTGAACATAAGTGCGCCGGCGTATTGATGCTGCCACCGTTCTACTACAAAGATATTACTGATGATGGTCTCTTTGCTTACTTCTCAGAAGTGATTCAAAAGGTTGGCAACACAGCTTTGCAAATTTACATTTACAACATCCCTCCTGTCACCAAGATCAACCTTAGCCTTTCTTTGCTGGAGCGCTTAGCGAAGGAATACCCCAAAACTGTTGTCGGTATGAAAGACAGTTCTGGTGATTGGGCCTACACAGAATCTGTTATCAAGCTATTAGCACCATCAGGATTCCGTGTTTACGCAGGCAGTGAAATCTTCCTCATGCGCGCCCTTCGTGCTGGCGGAGTTGGCTGTATCTCTGCAACCGCTAACGTAAACCCTAGGGCTATTGCTGAATTAGCAGCCCATTGGAGAGAATCTGACGCAGATCAACGTCAAGCTGCCTTAGATCAAGTACGCTCTGTATTTGCTCAGTATCAAATGATTGCCGGTATGAAAACTGCAGTTGCCCATTTCAGTAAAGATCCAGAGTGGTTACGCGTACGCCCACCACTCATGCAACTCAGCGCAGACCAGCAAGCAAAGTTACTCAGCGAGCTACAAAAAATCAATTTCAGCATGCCAGGCCTTTAATTACATAGAAGTAAAACAGGAGACAAAAAATGAAGCTTATTAAAGTAATTGCAGTATCTCTCGCCATGTTGTTCGGTTCCGCACAAGCGCAGAACCTCTCAATTGCAACCGGCGGTACCGG
>NZ_NCJB01000436.1:0-1641 GCF_002282275.1 Polynucleobacter sp. 39-46-10
ACAGTCCTGATTTATCGAATTTGCGTTATGGCAAAGTCTGCATCCTGTCCGATGCGGACGTCGATGGTGCCCATATTCAGGTACTGCTATTAACTTTGTTCTACAAGCATTTCCCAAAACTAATCGAATTGGGTCATGTGCATATTTCTAGGCCACCATTGTTTAGGGTGGATGCACCAGCACGTGGCAAAAAGCCAGCACAAAAGATTTATGCGCTTGATGCAAATGAACTTCAAGCCATTGAAGATAAATTGCGTAAAGATGGCGTTAAAGAAACGGCTTGGCAGATTTCTCGCTTCAAAGGTTTGGGTGAGATGAGTGCCGAGCAATTATGGGATACCACTTTGAATCCAGATACTCGTCGACTCTTACCGGTGACCTTGGGTACATGGACAGAGGATGAAACAATCAAAACAATGGATATGTTGATGGGTAAGTCCGAATCTGGGGCGCGTCGCGATTGGTTGGAAGAGCGCGGTAATGAAGTAGAGGCGGATATCTAATGGCGATTAAAAAAACTCCAGGCGGCAACAAACCAGCAGAGCAAGCAGACTTGTTTGCAGGTGAACCTATTGAAATGAATGTTGTTGAAGTTGACGAGCCAATTACTGCTGAAGCAGGCGGCCCAAAAGACCCTCATGATCCAAAAAAGATTGAGCTCAACGAAGATGACAAAGACAGCCTCACCTTGGCGGTCTATGCTGAGCGCGCTTACTTAGATTACGCAATCAGCGTTGTTAAAGGCCGCGCCCTACCAGATGTATCTGATGGCCAAAAGCCAGTTCAACGTCGCATTCTGTTCTCTATGAGTGAGATGGGTTTACGCGCTGACGCTAAACCCGTGAAGAGTGCTCGCGTAGTTGGTGATGTTCTCGGTAAGTTTCATCCCCATGGTGACCAATCTGCTTATGACGCATTAGTGCGTCTTGCCCAAAGCTTCTCGTTGCGTTATCCGCTGATTGATGGTCAGGGTAACTTTGGTTCACGTGATGGCGATGGTGCGGCAGCAATGCGCTACACCGAAGCCCGTTTAACCAAGATTGCTGGTCTCCTCCTCAGTGAGATTGATGAAGGTACGGTGGACTTTGCACCGAACTACGACGGATCTTTCCAAGAACCTAAGTTATTACCAGCGCGCTTACCCTTTGTTCTATTGAACGGCGCATCCGGTATTGCGGTAGGTATGGCAACAGAGATTCCTTCACATAATTTACGTGAAGTCGCTAGCGCAGCGATTGCTTTAATGAAGTCTCCGAAGATGAGTACTTCAGAACTATTGGAGATCATGCCTGGCCCAGACTATCCAGGTGGTGGTCAAATCATCTCTTCCTCGGCTGAAATTGCACAGATTTATGAAGCAGGACGAGGCAGTCTCAAAGTGCGTGCTCGCTGGTCTATTGAAGAGTTGGCTCGTGGTCAGTGGCAAATTGTGGTGAATGAGTTGCCACCATCCACATCATCACAACGCGTATTACAAGAGATTGAAGAAATTACCAATCCAAAAGTGAAGGTTGGTAAAAAGACATTAACTCCTGAGCAAAACAATCTCAAATCCACCATCTTGAATGTGCTTGATGGTGTACGTGATGAGTCCAGTAAAGATGCGGCTGTGCGCTTGGTATTTGAGCCTAAGAGTAAAAA
>NZ_NCJB01000065.1:0-11246 GCF_002282275.1 Polynucleobacter sp. 39-46-10
ACTGGGCATTGGTTTTCAGTTCTAGGTATGATTACTGTATTAAGGGGAATATATGAAGCTAATCACATCCATTATTAAGCCGTTCAAACTTGACGAAGTGCGTGAAGCCTTGGCTGAAGTAGGCGTTACCGGACTCACCGTTACTGAAGTCAAAGGATTTGGTCGCCAAAAAGGTCACACCGAGCTCTATCGTGGCGCCGAGTATGTGGTCGACTTTTTGCCTAAAGTAAAAGTTGAAGTGGTTGTTGCTGATGACCAGGTAGATTCAGCGATCGAAGCAATTACTAAAGCTGCGCGCACTGGCAAGATTGGTGACGGTAAGATTTTTGTTAGTCCAATCGAGCAGGCTATTCGTATTCGCACTGGCGAAACTAACGACTCAGCAGTTTAAAAACTGCTTTCCAAAAACGCTAACTCCAAGTGAGTTAGCGTAACTGAGAGTCCGTCCGATCTACGGCTGGAGCAAGCACCTCAGAAGCTTCCAAAATTAATGCCTTTGAATTCGGGTTTGACAAGCGCACTTTTAAGCCCTGGAAGAATACATCCACCTGATTCAATCCAGCGGTAAGAACTTTAAATGGCGGCTTGCCATAAAAAGATGCGCCAACTCCAGGTTCAACCATCTTGTTTTGCAGCTTTCCTGAAGCATCGCCAACACAAATCACTTGTTTTGATTTAACTTGCACATAAACCATATCCGCTGCTTTACGGGGTGCATCTGGCTTATAGCTAATAATGCTTTCCTCAACAGGGCAGGCTGTAGAAGCCTCATCAGTAACGGCAGGCGCTACAACTACTGCTGCAACGGCTGCCGGAGCAATCGGCCCAGGCTCCGCTGGATTGACTACAGGGGCTGGCTCAATAATTTCTTCTTTTACAGCAATAATTTCTTCTGGCTTATCTGCAAAAAAGAGTGTGCGCAGGTTAATTGCTGAGAAAACCAGCGCCGCTAAAACGCTCAACCAAAGGAAAAGCTTCTTTGGGGAGGCAGGCTTTGAGACCTCTGAAGCAGCAGCAAAAGGAATTTCTTGTGCATTCGCTTTGATTGGCTCAACTTCTTTAGGCTCTTCTTTTTTGGCGGGCTCTTCAAGCTCTGGCACTTCAATTACTTTTGCTGGAGTTTGAGTGCCGTAATTGAATGCTTCCTCATCACTTAAGTTCAACAGCTTTGCTACTTTTTTAGCAGCAGTAAATTTATTCTGGGCCCCATAGAAAAAGCTGGACTCACCATTTTCCATTTGAGATATTTGATGGTGTGAAAGACAAGCCATGCCGCCAAGATCTTTAGCGCTTAAACTCAGCTTTTCGCGAGCTTTAACAAAAGCTTCTTTGCGAATCTCGGGAAGTTTGGAATTGGAATTCACAAAAGCGCTTTAAGTGTTTTATCTGTCAAAATGATGTCCAATAATATTACCTATATAACATCGGGGAAATTAGCCCAAGAGCTAGCTATTTTGGATATTTCCTAAGTCAGATTCAAGATACTTTGCTACTAATATTTGAACTGATTCCACATGCATCTTATCCATCACCCTAGCCTTGTGAACCTTAATCGTAGCGTCGGTTGTCCCCAGTTTGATGGCAATATCTTTATTAAGCAATCCCTTAACCAGCCAAAAGCAAACCTCCTTCTCTCTAGGAGTTAGGGTTGCATAATCCTTTTTGGTTTCTACTTCCTTAGAGACCCGTTTGAGCTGACGCCTATCAAACTCCAGGGCATCGGCAACAGCCTTCAATAAATCCTCCAAATTGAAGGGTTTAAAGAGGAAATCAACGGCGCCGCGCTTCAGGCTCTTGACGATTTGATGGGGGTGACTTTGGCCACTCACAAACACAATAGGTGTTTTGCGGCCCAACTGGAGTAATTTTTCCTGCAAATCCAGCCCAGTCATCTCAGGCATCTGCATATCCAGCAAGATGACTGCAGGTGCCACAGGAACTGAATGCTCTAAAAATGTCACTGCAGAGGAGAAATCGTCCACCATATAGCCCACATCCTTGAGCATTCGACCTAGGGATGTGCGCATTGACTCATCGTCGTCAATTAGGTAGATGTGGCCAACTTTAGTCATTGAATTTAAAAGAAAAAGTAATAGATAAGACAATGTACTGTAGCTTTTTTATCAAGGATATTAGCTCTCAAGCTAATAATGAGGCTCAATCAGCAAATACAATAGATAAATCTGCTTGTTGCAGTGCACAACATAAGCGCCGGGAAGTCTACATAAACCCCAGTGCTCGCCCTTGTCTCACGGCACAATAGAGCTTTTCGACAAATTCTTTTCTGGAGTCAATATCAGCATGAAACGCCTCAATGAACGCTCGCGCAATGTCACCGAAGGGGTTGCCCGCGCACCCAATCGCTCAATGTATTACGCGATGGGCTACGAAGAAAAGGATTTTGTTAAGCCGATGGTTGGCGTAGCAAATGGTCATTCCACTATTACCCCCTGCAATAGCGGTTTGCAAAAACTGGCAGACGCAGCAGTAACTGCCCTTGAAGAGGCGGGTGCAAATGCACAAATGTTTGGCACTCCTACCGTTTCTGATGGTATCGGCATGGGAACTGAGGGCATGAAATACTCCCTTATCTCCCGCGAAGTCATTGCTGACAGTATTGAAACTTGTGTCAATGGTTTATGGCAAGACGGCGTTGTGGTTATTGGTGGTTGCGATAAAAATATGCCAGGCGGCATGATGGCAATGGCGCGTACCAATGTACCCAGTATTTATGTTTATGGCGGAACCATTAAGCCGGGTCATTACAAAGGTAAGGACCTCAATATTGTTTCCGCATTTGAAGCTGTTGGTGAATTTACTTCAGGACGCATGAATGAAGTAGATCTTAAAGGCGTTGAGCAGCATGCTTGTCCAGGCAGCGGCTCTTGCGGTGGCATGTACACCGCCAACACCATGAGTTCCTCGTTTGAAGCCTTGGGCATGAGCCTGCCGTACTCCTCGACGATGGCTAATGAAGATGCTGAAAAAATCGCTAGCGCTCATGAATCTGCGATTGTTTTGGTTGAGGCCATTAAAAATAATTTACGTCCACGTGACATCATCACCAAAAAATCCATTGAGAATGCAGTCAGTGTGATCATGGCTGTTGGCGGATCAACCAATGCCGTTCTGCATTACTTGGCAATTACCAGTGCCGCTGAGATCGACTGGACGATTGATGACTTCGAGCGTATTCGTAAACGTGTTCCTGTCATCGTCGACATGAAGCCTTCAGGACAGTACTTAGCAACTGATCTTCATCAAGCCGGCGGCATTCCGCAAGTGATGAAAGTCTTGCTTGATGGTGGACTCTTACATGGCGATTGCATGACTATCACCGGCAAAACCATTGCTGAAACATTGAAAGATGTTCCATCAGTGCCACGCGCTGATCAAAAAGTGATTCGCACTTTAGATAACCCACTGTACAAGCAAGGTCACTTAGCTATCCTAAAAGGCAATATCTCTCCAGAGGGATGTGTTGCGAAGATTACTGGCCTGAAGAACCCATCCATTACTGGACCTGCTCGCGTATTTGATTCTGAAGATGACGCAATGGCAGCCATCATGGCGCAAAAGATCAAAGATGGTGACGTCATGGTGATTCGTTACGAAGGCCCTAAAGGCGGTCCTGGTATGCGTGAGATGCTTGCCCCTACCTCTGCCCTCGTCGGTCAAGGCTTAGGCGAGACAGTAGGTCTCATCACTGACGGACGCTTCTCTGGCGGTACTTGGGGCATGGTAGTTGGTCACGTTGCTCCCGAGGCTTTTGTAGGCGGTACGATCGCCCTTATCCAAGAGGGCGACTCTGTCACGATCGATGCCCACAAGCTCCTCATTCAACTCAATGTGAGTGATGAAGAGATTGCTAAGCGTCGTGCTGCTTGGGTACAACCAAAGCCACGTTATACCCGTGGATTACTTGCTAAGTATGCTCACCTTGCAAGCACTGCAAGTAAGGGCGCAGTAACCGATCTCAATTTGGATTAAGTATTAGCAATAAATCCAAAGCAGTAAAACAAAAGCCCCTAGGTAAAACTAGGGGCTTTTTTAATACTTAAGCTTGATACAAGTGTGCGCTTAGTGCTTCATCGCTCCACCGTGACCGGCACCAGGATTACCCATCGCATTTACAGGCATCTTCACTTCTACTTCGCCTGCTTTAGCAAACTTCAATTTGACCGGAACAGTCTCGCCAGCAGCTAAAGGTGCTTTGATATTCATAAACATTAAATGCAAGCCACCTGGCTTCAATTCCACTGCGCCACCTGCTGGCACTGGAATATCTTTCACTTGACGCATTTTCATGACGTTGCCATCCATAGCCATTTCATGCAACTGAACTTCACCAGATACTGGTGAGCTTGCAGAAATGAGTTGGTCAGCAGCACCCTTGTTTTCAATCTTCATAAAACCACCAGCAGCCATTTGGCCTGGAACAGTAGCGCGTGTGTAAGCATTTTCAATTTGTACGCTACCAACTTTAGCGTTTTGAGCCTGAGCCATGCCAGCCAAACCAAAACCTACAACGGCAACTAATAATGCATTTAATAAAGTATTACGTTTCATTCGTACATCCTCCTAGTTAATCTTAAATCCCAAGATATCTCTCGAGTTCTTTTCCAAACCGCTCTCGCTCATTAGCGCCAACAAAAAAACCAATTGGAACTTCTTTGGTAGAAGTCTTTAACACCAAATCTTTACCCGTTGACTCGTTATGAACCAACTTAGTCCAAACAGTATTGAACTCATGTTGCTGAATCTTGCCACCCCAACTTCTTTCAAACAACAACTGCTTACCAGAGATCGTAATCTTTTCGTAATCCAAAGCATGTCGTGTATAGACATACAAAGCAATGGTGACCGCCAGAATCTCAATTGAGGTAAAGATGAGAATCATCCAGGCCCCAATTAATTAAAAATATCCTGCTACCAAAAGAGAAAATCCCACAATGGATATGTAGAAACCCCCCACCTGCTTAGGGGAAAAGGAGCAATTTCTTTTCATCAGCCAAGTTTGCATTCTGCTACTTTAACTCCAACAAAAAAATAATACTCATTTAGCTGGCCTATCGGATTCTATCAAGGGGTAAGCATCTGCCACATAAGCCGGACCCTTTGAGAGCATGACAATAAAGGCCGCAATAGCCAAGGTCATGACCATACCCAGAAAAAAGATCTCCGTGGCGATAACTAAGATATCAATAATTCGCTGTGCCTTTGCAGAGAGCAGGAATCTAGCCAATAAACTTGGTAGCCCTAAAGCCAAACCACCCAAAACAATAAATTGGGGGAGCTCATGCAAGATCTTGCGCTCCAGACCTGGCTCATAAACTTGATAGCCAGGTAACTTTCTTAGCCATTGGCTCATGCTGCCAACCTATCGTAGTAGCTAAAACTGCTGCCACGCTGAAAGATATCCCCTTTGCTGGATAGTTCCCCCTTTAAGACCTCTAAGCGCTCATCAATCATGGCATAGACGGGTCTTAGAGATTTTGCTTGCTCAGACAACAAGCTACTGAGCTCCCTCTTAGAGAAGGCACTCATACCGGCTGTACCCATCAAAGCAAAAATACCCGTACCTAGCTGGCGCTTATATTTTTCGATGTCCTTAATCTTCTTATGCAGAATGGCTAAATCCTTTAAATACGATCTTCCAAGCTTTTGAGGGACATATCCTAAGTAGTGATCATCAAAACTTTGAATAAAAGCATCGTCTGAAGGTAAATCCTTGGGAAGCTTGACGACAAATGCTCTTCTAGACGATTGATTGATCCAAATAAAACGAATTAGCTCTACACAAGAATAGCGATCTACAGGCTTGCGCGACGGGAACCGATTATCACAATAATGCCCCTGAATCTGATCACTTGGCAGCGACATTTTCTCGGATAACTGGACAATAATCTGTTTTGCTGTTGCCCCATTTTCGGGGCGCTCAATAATGGCGTACATCTAAACCTCCGCATTTATTCTTAAACCAAAGGCAATCCTTCTTGCCAAACGACATGGCAAAACCATGTCAACAAAGTGATTTAAGACTGAGTGGGCGGCGCTCTAGATGGAAGTTTGACCCATGCAGAAATTATCTGAGGGGCTTGATAAGAGCTTGATGATTGAGCTACATAGCCTAGTTGGGCTACAAACTCAAATGCACTAACGCTAGGCAATAAATAGATTGGCTGAACTACGCAGTATGGGCAGTGACTACCCATAGCGGGTGATGAGGAAGTCTCATCATCACCGATGACCTGAGTCATCTTGCTGCCATTGCCAGAACAAATCTCAACTACAAAACCTTGGCCACTATTAGCCAAAGATAAGGCTTGTGAAACAGCAGGCGCAAGCGCACCCAGCAAGATAGCCAAAGCGGCTATCCAGTGAACGAGCTTGCGGCGCTTAATAAAATACATAGATAAGAAAGCGAATCTCTATTACCAGCTCATCGTCTTGGTGCCGTCTTTAAATAAGGCGTCACCAGTTACTTTAGGACTACCCAGCTTTACACCAGAAATCAGATCGGCTTCAGTAAAACCAGCCTGCTTTAAACACATTGGGCACATGATGACCAAAGCACCGCTAGCAATCACTTCAGATAAAGCCTGTTGCTGGTCAGCAAATTTAGAAGAGCCAGCCTTCACACCCATCATCACCGCCTTGTCATTTAAGAAAATAGTCAACGGATGGCCATTGGCAGAATGATGTTTGCCAAAATTGATAGCCATGGTTGAGCGATGCAATTCATCTGTTGAAAGATTAATGAAGAGCGGATCATTAGCGCCAGCAAAAGCTGAAAGTGACAAAGTGGCTAATACTGCAATAACAACAGCTTTAAGTGATTTCAAAAACATAGTGACATTCCTTTTTTAATAAAACAGTTTATTTTCTTAATTAATTGAATTGGCAACTTGATGTACATCAAAAATTTTCATCTTATAAACCAAACCACGCTTGAAGCTGGGGGAAATTCATGGGGCCAGTTTTTCTGATCGCCTTGCCACTTTTATCAATTAGGATTGTTATTGGAGTCTCCCCGCGCCACTTGGGATCTATCTCATGGCGTAGTTGTTCATCGAAGACCGTGCTCACGTAGTAATTATTTGCTTTATCAAGATTTGCCTTGATCAGCATCTTTTGAATCATTTGAGGTGATACATCATCAACTTGAATAAAGATAACGTTGGCTTTCTTATTAGCGGCAACAAATTTTCCCCATTGAGGCATCTCCTTTGCACAAGGAGCGCAAGTTACCCCCCAGAAATGAATGGCCATTGGAGAGCCACTAGAAGCTTTTGCAATGGAAGCCCAATCCCCGCTCTGGTATGGCTTTAGCACTCCAGTGTCAGCCATTGATATGCTTATTGCTGCGAACATCATCGCAAATGCAAATATCAATCTATTCATTATTTTTTCCTAACTCGATTAGCTGGTAACCATCCATGCGTGTTAACCAGGACAGGTAGACTTTGCCCTGCTGTGAAATAAGTAGCGGATGATCTGAGTAACCAGATGTTTCGAAAATCGCCCTGGGAACTGACCATGTGCCACCGTCATCATGAGAGCGCTTCATATAAACAGTAGAAACACTTCCATTAAATTCTTTCCATACCAAGTAAATATTCTGACCAAGAGCCAAAAGGTATGGTCTAGATACATTTGCCCCATCGGCGCCAACCCTTACAGGCTTAGAGTAACTACGACCCTGATTGACTGAATTCGCGTAAAAAACTCCAGAGCGTCGTTCGCCTTGCGTAAACCAAGCCACATGCATTTTTCCAGTCTCTGAAATGGCAATGGTTGGCCCATGATGAGGACAGGCATCCGTCCGCCATTGATCATCAGAAACACGTCGAATCGGCTCAGCAGCCTTTGGAGAGACAATCTGGGTAGCATGATCCCTGATACCACCAGGGAAGATTGCCCTATAAATAATTGCAGTTTCTCCAGCGGAACTCAATGCGGCCCCAATTCGGCAACACTCACAACTATGTTCATTGGCAATACGCTCAACCCCAAACGTCTTACCAGCATCAGTAGAAAAGGAATAGGCGATCGACCCCCCCAATCTTTTTTCCCCTCCTTGCTTAGCTGCAGAGACAAGACGTTTATCAACCCATGCCATAAAAATAGAGTTATCAGGACTAATTAACACCGATGGAAAGCGCTGACTGGATCCATCCTCAATCAAAGATGTTGGAGCTGAAAAAGTGGCACCCTCATCGCTAGAGCGTGAAGTATTAATCTGAGCGTTCCAATTAGAATCCTTGAAGAAGGCATATGCCAGAAAAATATTTCCATTTGAATCGGAAACAATTTGTGGTCGAGCATCACTTCCAGAATCAAGCGACTTTCCATGTTCAGCAATTTTTACAGCGGGGCTAAACGTTTTTCCCATATCATCAGACTTGGCGAACGAAACAACTCCGCCGCCAGTCCAAGCTAGAAGCAACTTACCATCACTACCTAGAAATGGCGTTGCAGCACTCGCACAATCCAAGCCTGACCCCTTGCATGATGAAGGGGACTTGGCAGACTTATTCATCCCGGAATGGGATGAGTGGTCCATTTGAGCAACAGCCAGATCAATCCCGCCCCATACCAAGAGACTCAGAATTAAAACCTTGGCCACGTCAAGTAGCATGAAATGAAACGAGTTTTTTATTGTTATCAAAATGTTATCCGACCACCAACGGTGATTGTTTGAGGCTGACCAGCAATATATTGAGAGCCAGAACCAAATGTTATGTAATTACGGTTCAATAAGTTCACAGCGCTCAAGTAAATAGTTGCATTTGGTGTTACCTCGTAGTTAGCCCTTGCACCCACTACAGCATATGCCGGTATTGGACTAGTATGGGCTGTGTCATACCAAGAATTTCCAATGTAGCGAACTGAGGCAGTCAAGCTTGCCTTTGGAATTGGAAAATAAGTAACGCTCGCGCTACCCATATTCCTAGGAGTGCCCGCAATTTGAGAGCCTGTCGGGTTCAACGCCTGACTAATTGCCCCATAAGTGGAAGTTAATACAGCCTTGGTTAATGTATAGCCAAGGTCTGTTGCCCATTTAGAGCTAATGTCATAATGCGCCTGCACTTCCAATCCAGCACTACGAAGTGATTGATCATTACTATACGATTTGGCACCAGCACTACAGACTGGCGCACAAGTGCTCGCAATTTGGGCGCCAGTCATGGTGTATGTAGCAATAGCATTTGTAACATTCGCATTAAAACCTGTTACCTGAATGAATCCAGATTTCCAGCGATAGTCAGACCCAATCTCATACCCAGTCATATTCTCCGGGGTTAAAAATGGATTATTACTAACGTAACTTGCTCCCGATCCATAGCTACGGATTGAATTATTCAAACCGGGAGCATGGAAAGCTTGATAAGCAGCAGCCCTGAAATCTAACTCCCTAGAGGCGCGATATAAAAGGCCTAAATTCGGACTGAATTTTGTTTTAGATTGATTGGGAACGGCCGTACTTACCTGTGCCCCACCAACTGCTTGCGTGTAATTCGTAGGGATCTGGCTAGTCCAGTTGTCAACCCTAGCTGACAGAGTTGCTTGCAGTGGAATGGATTTAAGATTTGACTTGAGTTGCCCCAATATGCCTAAAAAGTTTTGCGTGCCCTCCGCAACAACCTGCGAGGTTAATCTACCGAGATTACTTGTTTGGAAATTTGCAGAACCAGGCGAGGCATAGTTATTTTGAAAATTTGATGCTGACAACTGCTTTGCATCGGCACTAAATATAAGTTGATCAATTACTGAATTTTGTAAGTTATTCGTATATTGAGCTGATCCCCCAACTTGGTAATAGGGGTTATGGAAAGTAGCATTAATATATGGGCTATTTGAGGCTACATTTTGCTGCTGCAAGGTCGTGTTCTCATAGAAAGCATTAACCTGCACCTGCTCACTGGAATTCAGCCTAGTAGTGGTGCCGCCGGAAAGCGTTGTCTCATTGGTAGATTTTCTAGCAAAGTTATAACCTCCAACAGGCAGATTGGACATTGAATGAAGCCCGAAATTAAAGAAGCCATCAGTATCCTGACTAACCTTTAAGGATCCCTGTAAACGGTAGTTAGCACTCTCAGCACTTTCATTTCCCATTCCACGCTTAATGGCGGCTGGCGAAGCTGGGGAAATTGTTGCGATATTTTGGTAACCCTCGGTACTAAAGTAATCAGCAGAAGCTCTCAACTTGAAGGAGTCACTTATTGCAAATTCTTTTGATACGGCTGCCGTCCCAGTTGCGTAAGATCCAAGACTTCCCGACACCTCCCCCTTGTTATCACTTATGGGCTTGGTAGTAATGTTAATCACACCTCCCATACCCATATTTCCATAAAGACTAGAAACGCCACCGCGGATAAATTCAACATCCTGAATCGCTGACATTGGCACTAGATTCCACTGCACCGTTCCGTACATTGCATCGTTAGCAGGTACACCATCAATCAGCACCAAGGTTCTAGCATTTCCCAATCCACGAACATTAATACTTTGACCTGTTGGATCTTTTTGATAGTAAGGCTGATCGTTCAAAAATACACTTGTCTGGTTTTTAAGAACTTGATCAATCGTTTGCTCAGGTGCAATCTCCAACTCTTCTTTAGTCAAAATTGTGGTGTTTTGAGTCATATCTTTGAGGGTAGTACCTGATTTTGTGGCAGTTACCACCATATCAGCCAGCTTCTGATCGTAATCAGGTGGTGGTGCAATTTGAGCCTGAGCGCCACTAGATATCAACATTGATCCAAATAGCATGCCGATGCATGCGCTAATTTTCTTTTGCTTCAATAACATTTAATTCTCCACACAACATCACGGCAACATGATTGCCAATTACATAGCTAGGCTATGCCCTAAAAAACAATTAGGCTTGTGTAGGAGGCGCTGCTGAAGGCGGTGTTACCCAAACAACGAGTGGCTTAGGTGATTGATAGAAAAGCTGTGGCAGCAAAGCAAGTGTTTGCGGCGCTTGGAATGTAAGATTGGTATTGAAGGTTGGCGTGATAGCTGTGTGAGCAATGCAATATGGGCAAGGCTGTACTCCTGCTAGATCAGATTGCTCCTCGTCCTGAACATTAATCTGAACTTTAGCGCCATCAACAGAGCAGATTTCCATTGCAAAACCTTGGCCATGCTTAACTAGCGATACCGCTTGAGAAACTGCTGGCGCAAGCGCACTCATTGTGATTGCTAAAACTGCAATCCAGTGAATGAGGCGGTTTTTA
>NZ_NCJB01000066.1:0-11240 GCF_002282275.1 Polynucleobacter sp. 39-46-10
GGCTTCAAAGCCCATATTCTCGAAATTCAGAACAGGCCGACTTACGTTGATCGCAACATCAGTCGGTAACAACTCAAAACAGCAGCGAACTGCTGTAAGACCAAAATTATAGCCGATTTAGAGGAAAACCGATAGAAATCAGAAGCTTTCGCCTGGATTGCGGGGTTTTCTAGGGCCTTTATTAAAGGGTTTGCGCCCTTTTGGCGCTCCTCGCTTAGGACCATTTCCCGGACTTTGAGGGCTTGCCGTTACAAAAGCAGACTGTCCATGGTGAACTTTCTTGCCTTTATTGCGGTTTTGACCTTGTCCCGCGCCTTGACCGCTCTGACCACCTGCGCCTGGACGACCACCTTGAGTACGACCCCGGAAAGGGCCACGACCTTCGCCTGAACCACCACCGCCAGGTTTACCACCCCTGCTTTGATGGGTTAAGGCACCGTGGCCACTGGCCTGGGTTAAGGCATCCCGTGAACCCCAATAAGAAACTGAGGTTTGCATTGGATCGGGCTGAAAGTCCTCACTAGCAGGCGAACGGTGATCGCGACCTTGGGCATTCGGATTGCGGCCTTTGTCCTGCGGCTGAGGCATTTTTAAGCCTGCAAACTTCATCAAGTTATAGATACCGCCAGCTTCAATCTCCTCCCATTTGCCTCGTCTCAAGCGTGGAGGCAGCAAGAAGATGCCATAACGTGTACGAATCAAACGAGAAACCGTATGACCAACCGCTTCAAACATACGGCGAACTTCGCGGTTACGACCTTCAGTTAAAGCAACGTGATACCAACGGTTCGCACCTTCTCCACCACCCATTGAAAGACGTAAGAATTTAGCTTCGCCGTCATCTAAGGTAATGCCGCTCTTTAATTGAGTCATATTTTCTTGACTCAGATCACCCAAAATACGGACAGCGTACTCGCGCTCAACGCCATAACGGGGATGCATTAAGCGATTAGCTAACTCACCAGAGGTGGTGAATAACAAAAGACCTTCAGTATTAAAGTCTAAGCGACCTACTGCAATCCAACGTCCTTGACGTGGCTTTGGCAAACGATCAAATACGGTTGGACGACCTTCTGGATCCGACTGACTCACGATTTCACCAGAAGGCTTGTGATACATGATCACGCGCGGCGGCTTGGTCTGAATTTTGCGATGTACCGGCTTACCGTTAATGCGCACTTGATCCGTTGGCCCGATACGTTGGCCGATATGGGCTGGTAGTCCATTCACGGATACGCGCCCTTGAATAATCAAGTCTTCCATATCGCGACGCGATCCCATGCCGACATCAGCTAATACCTTGTGCAACTTGACTGTGTCTTCGTCATCAGCCTCGTCGTCCAAACCATCTAAGTCCGACCAAACCTCATCACGTAAGCTCAGTGGCAAATCATCGATGTTTGCAAATTGCAAACTACTCATCTCATCATCGCTAGGCGTATCGGCATCATCATCATGACGCACACGTTGTGCACGACGCTCAGCACCAGTCTGATGAGAAATCTCATTCTCATTTAGGCCATCAGGATTTTTAACCTCAACCATTTCAGGCGCATCTAATGCTGCGTCAAATTCTCCGGAAACAACTGATGCAAACAAAGCTTCGCTCTCTGCTGGATTGGGTGCAAGCTTGGCAGATGAATGATTGCCACCTTCACGCGCACCACTAGACTCAACCCCCTCGCGACGAGGCCGATCTTTATTGAATGGGCGCTTTTTATTAAAGGGGTGCTTGCTAGCGCCTGCGCCCTGACGACGCGGACGACGCTGACCGCCCTCGCGCCCCTCACCCTTCGCACCCTCTGCATGATTAGATGCAGATTCAGAAGCAGGAGAGTTATCCGATGTAGGCTTAATCGGAGATGAATCGTTTTCGTTATGACTTGTCATTAATAATTATTTTGTTTCGTCTGATTGGTCTTCAGGCTCTGGAGTAACTTCTTCTACTTCTTCACTTGTCTGTTCGATATTTTCTTGGGCAATCGATTCTTCGCTTGTCGGCTGAACGATCGGCTGACCGTTTTCGTCCAACTCAATCACGGTTTCAACCGTAGCACTCGGATCAAACTCCATTACCGCCTGACCTAAGTGCTCAGCTGCAGCCATCGGCGCAGCATCTTCTAGCATTGGCAAGCTTTGTAAATTGGTAAGACTTAAATCATCTAAGAATTGCTTGGTAGTGGCATATAAACCTGGGCGACCAATAGTCTCTTTATGACCAATCACTTCAACCCAACCGCGATCCTCTAACTGCTTCATTACATTGCTACTGACCGCAACACCACGAATCTCTTCAATCTCGCCACGAGTAACGGGTTGACGGTAAGCAATAATTGCCAGGGTTTCCATCACCGCACGAGAATACTTTGGAGGCTTCTCCGGAGTTAAGCGATCGAGATATTCACGCATCGATAAGCGACTCTGAAAACGCCAGCCAGTCGCAATATGCACCAACTCCATGCCTTTATCTTCCCAGGCTTTTTGAAGCTCTACGAGAGCATCTTCAATTTCGCCAGAGGCCATGTCTTCAGCAAATAAACGCGTCAGATCAGCAACTGTCAATGGTTCTTGCGCGCACAAGAGAGCTGTTTCAATTACGCGTTTATTGTGATCATCCATAAAATTCGGGCTATCAGGCAATTACCTGATGAGCTATAAAAATGTATTTCAATAATGGGTTGGTGGTGTTCTGGTGGCGCTATTTAGCTACTACGGACAATTCATCCCCAAAAATCCCTAAGGAGCTGCCCGCGCTGAAACGAAGTCTTTTTCGCTCACCGTTCGCCCATTATAAGGGAGGCTCAATACAATAGCCACATGCAAGTAAATACAGCCCTATCCCCACTCTTATCAACCGATATGGATACTAGACGCCGTTTTCTGGGTCTAGGCCTTGGCTTAGGCGCCCTGATTGGGGGCTCAAGCCTGGCAGGGTGCAGCTTAATGAGCGGCCGTAAGCCTGTAGTTGGCTTAGCACTGGGTGCGGGAGCAGCCCGAGGCTTTGCGCACATAGGCGTCATTAAGGCCTTAGAGGCTCAGGGCATTCGGCCCGATATCGTGGTCGGCAGCAGCGCAGGTAGTGTTATTGCTGCGCTACTTGCCTCGGGGGCGACCGGCAATGACTTAAATCGGCTCGCCTTAAATCTGGATGAAGCTACGATTGCTGACTGGGGGCTCCCTTTTGCCGGAAGATTTGGTGGCCTCATTAAAGGGGATGCCCTTCAGAACATGGTCAATCGTGAAGTGCAAAATAAATCGATCGAGCAAATGCGCATTCCTCTGGGTATTGTGGCGACCGAGCTGCAGTCGGGCAAAGGCATTTTGTTTCGCTCTGGCAATACAGGTCTGGCAGTGCGTGCCTCATGTAGCGTTCCAGGCGTATTCCAGCCTGCAGTGATTAGCGGCAAAGAATATGTTGATGGCGGCTTGGTTGCCCCTGTCCCAGTCAGTTACGCCCGGCAGATGGGCGCAACACTGGTGATTGCGGTCAACATCTCTTCAGAGCCCGTTCATCAAGATGCCAGCGGAACCTTTGGTGTCATGCAACAAACCATATCTATCATGCAGCGAAGTATTAATCAGTATGAACTGAAGAGTGCTGACATCGTGATTACACCCCACCTCAAGCAAATGAGTAGTAGCGAATTTAAATCCAGAAATGCGGCAATTCTCGCTGGCGAAGTCGCAGCCCAAGAGCAAATGTCCGCCCTGAAAGAAAAACTTCGAGGCTAGCCCTAGAGCTAGCTTCCCAAGAAGTAGGCATTGATTTAGGATTCGGTGCAATTGTTTATGAAATCTAACGCCAATCTCCTTAAATTTTTCATTGCACTATCAATCGCAGTTCAAGTGCATTATGCCCAGGCTCAGGCGGGAGGTCAATTTACGGCTGGAGTTAACAATTACCTCAAAAAGCGCACCGATGCGTTCATGACGATCACAGGTTACTCGCTCACTCCAGATGTCACAACTGGATCTCTATCAATCACCGATAAGGGCGGAGAAAATCAAAATTTACAGATGATTTCCCTTGGTGGTGGCGACCGCATTAGCGCCAACTTCCCACTCTATCTTGAAGGAACGATTGCCTTTAATCGCTACGACCCAACCTTTACTGATGGCATAGGTAACTCGAGTGTCACCGTACCCGTCAAATGGACTGGCATCACTGGCACAGGCGGTATCGGCTGGGACTTCCCGCTAACTGACAACTTACGTATTCGTCCGATCGCCAACATCATGCTCGGTCATGTAGAGAGCGATCTCTCTATTGCAGGTCGCATCATAGAAAATAAAACAGGAGTGGACCTGCAGTTTTTAAATGGCGGCCGTATGAATGCTTATGGCACCGGTGGCTCATTAATGCTGGACTATGAGGATTACAAACCGGAGCGCGAATATGATGCCGAATTGCGTTACACCAATATCGCCATCAATACTTTTGATAGTTCGGCCGCAGTTCAAGGCTCCGCAGATTCACAAAGCTTGGGCTTGTGGGCTCGAGCTAGATACCCCACTCGACTCACGGTGCTGGAGAGACCTTTACGGGCTGTCTTTGAATTAGCTCACACAGAGTTTCTAGGCCAACTGCGTGGCGCCCTAGGATTTGACTCCCTCTCCTCTGTGGGTACGGGATTTGAAGTTGATAGAAGCGCATCCGACCCAATGTTTAGTCGAGTGAGATTGGTATTTCGCTATCAATTTGGACAGAACGTCCGAGGAACGTCTATTGGTCTAGCCGCAAGCTTCTAAAGAAAAAATTAGAGGTTACGAGATTTGCGCTTGAGCTTATTTACTTCATTTAACAACTCATGACGCTCGGCATCACCCAAGTTGTCGCTGCCATCTAAACGGCGCGCACCATCAAAACGCTTGTCCCAGTAGAGACTACCAAGATCATCGACACGTACGCTGGTACCCTTCGATGGGGAATGGATAAATTTATTGTCGCCAACATAAATGCCGACATGAGAGAAAGTTAAACGCATGGTGTTGAAGAACACCAAGTCGCCAGGTTGCAATTCTTCGCGAGTAATTGGTTTGCCAACACGACTCATCTGAGTGGATTTACGCGGCAGCAAGAAACCTAACTTGTCTTTGAAGACATATCCAACAAAACTACTGCCATCCAAACCGGATTGCGGCAACTCCGCATCCCAGCGATAACGCACACCAATGACTTCCATAGCGCGGTTAATCAACTCATCTGATTTGCCAGTAACGGAATCCGCTAAGCGATCAGACGCACGAACAAAGTAGGACTTGCCAGCTTGAAACATGCTTTGCTTGGGAACCTCTTTAGCCACTTCTGCAGATGTGTCTTTTGCGACTTCAGGAGTGGCATCCACCGCCAATGCTGGGCTCGCAACAAATATCAATGCAATCAGCGCGGCTATCGGCATTTGCTTAGACAGCGTTGGCAAGAGGTCTTTTTGAAGTGACATCATTTCATTCTAACAAAGAAGGGCTATTTCACCAAATGCTAGCCCTTGGGATAACTCTTTGTTTTTAATAGCAAATTTGACTTTATTGGATGTAAATGCACCAATTTAGCGCCCTGAATGGCTGTTTAAGTCGAATCTCAGGTCAGCTCGGCTGCTGCAAATAGTTCTTTGGTATAGATCTGGCGAGGGTGCTGGATCAGAGTCTCGGTATCGCCAAACTCCACCACCCTTCCTGCCTTGAGGACCATCACCTCATGTGACATCGCCCGAATGACTGCCAAATCATGGCTGATCATGAGGTAGGCCAAGTTGTATTTTTTCTGGAGCTCAGTCAGTAAAGCAAGCACTTGTTTTTGAATCGACACATCTAAGGCTGAAGTAGGCTCATCCAGCACCAAAATCAGCGGCTTCAGAATCAAAGCACGCGCGATCGCAATACGCTGCCTTTGCCCACCCGAAAATTCATGGGGATAGCGAGTAAGGGCAGAACGATCAATTCCGACTTCTCGCAAAATATCCAAGACACGGGACTCGCGCTCCGCGGCAGACAAATTTGGGAAGTGCACATCTAAACCCTCTGAAACAATTTGCATCACATTCATACGCGGAGAAAGTGAGCCAAAAGGGTCCTGAAAAATCACTTGCAAACTCGAGCGCATAGCGCGGCGCTCTGCGGGCTTAAGCTTTTGCCAATCCTGACCAAGCACATCCACTGCACCCGTGATCTGCGCAGCAGAATCACCTAACAAACCCAAGACCGCCATACCTAAAGTGGTCTTACCGGAGCCAGACTCACCAATCACGCCGATGGTCTGACCCTGCTTAAGCTCAAAGCCAACCTTACGCAGTACTTGATGACGTGGAGATTTTTTAAACCAAGCAACAGACTCCATGCCCGGGTAAGAAACCGATAGACCCTCTGCCTTCAGTAAGACTGGTGCCAAGGGCATTACTGGTGCTAAATCACGTACGGGCGCGCTGTTTACTAAAGCCTTGGTATAGGCATTCTCTGGATGCTCGAAGACCTGTTTTATAGGGCCCACCTCCATGAGATTGCCTTGGTTTAATACAGCAACACGTTGAGCAAAATGTTTTACCAAATTGAGATCGTGAGTGATCAACAAAATCGCCATGCCACCATGGTCCTTCGACTCTTCTTGCAACTCTTTCAGTAAATCCAAAATCTGCAAACGCAGACTAACGTCCAAGGCAGTCGTTGGCTCATCAGCAATCAACAATCTTGGCTTGCAGGCCAAGGCCATTGCAATCATGGCGCGTTGACGCTGCCCGCCTGATAACTGGTGCGGATAAGAGTGAAAGCGTTTATCTGACTGTGGAATACCAGTCTTCTTGAGCAAATCAATTGCCGCAGACATGCAATCCGCCTTAGAGATTAAGGGCTGATATATCTGCACTGCCTCAACAATTTGATTGCCGATAGTAAATAATGGATTGAGCGCAGTCATCGGCTCCTGAAACACCATCGCAATCTCACAACCACGGATCTCACGAATATCTTGTATTGGTAAATCCAGCAAATTGACTGGTTGATTGCTCACACTTGTACTCTTGCCGCTCCACAAAATTCGGCCCGATGTTTTGGCGCCCTCAGGCTCAAGACGGAGTGGTGCTAAAGCAGTAAGCGTCTTACCCGAGCCAGACTCTCCAACCAAAGCAACTCGCTCTCCTACTCCAATCTCGAGATCAAGATGATTAACGGCAAATTTTTCACGCCGACCCGAACCAAAAGAAATTGAGAAGTCTTCGTAACAAAGTAAAGGTGCACTCATGAACGACCTCCACTCATGGCGCCTGACTTACGAGAATCAAAAGCATCTCGCAAAGCCTCACCCATAAAGGTGAGCAAAAGTAAGGTGGCTACTAAAACTACAAAGGTCGATAGTGAAATCCACCAGGCATCCAAATTACTTTTACCTTGAGAGAGAAGCTCTCCAAGACTTGGTGTTCCTGGAGGCACACCAAGACCCAGGAAATCCAAACTCGTGAGTGACAAAATAGCCGCACTCATTCTAAAAGGGAGGAAAGTAATTACTGGCGTCAAGCTATTGGGCAGAATATGACGGCGCATGATTTGCAGGTTCGTTAAACCCAATGCTCGGGCTGCGCGAACATACTCCAAAGCACGATTGCGGAAAAACTCTGCACGCACATAGTCAGACAAGCCCATCCAACCAAATGCCGCTAACAAAATAATTAAGAGCCAAATGCTAGGATTAAAGATGGAGGCAAAGATGATGAGTAAATACAGCTCCGGCATTGCCGACCAAATCTCAATCAAGCGCTGAGAAATAAGGTCAAACTTACCGCCAAAGAAACCCATTAAAGATCCGGTGATGATGCCAACACTCACCCCAACAATGGTGAGCGCCAAACCAAACAGAATGGATAGTCGGAAGCCATAAATCAAACGTGACAAGACATCGCGCCCGCGATCATCTGTTCCTAGCCAGTTATCAAAAGATGGTGGAGCGGGGTTAGGCACCTTTGAAAAGTAGTTGAGCGTTTCATAGCTATAAGGGATTGGTGGATAAATTGCCCAATTACCATTGCTTGTAATGTTGCGACGAATATCTGGATCTAAAAAATCCGTTGGCGTTGCAAAGTCACCGCCAAACACTCGCTCAGGCTGTGACTTCACAATAGGGAAATAAAACTTGCCCTGATAGCGAACGACTAAAGGCTTGTCATTGGCAATTAGTTCCGCACACATAGAGAGTCCAAACAAGATCATGAAGATCCAGAGGCTGGCATAGCCCATACGACTATTTTTAAAACGATGCCAGCGACTCATGAGCCACCCCCCGCGCCAAACTGAATGCGTGGGTCAATGTAGACATAGCAAAGATCAGAAATCAGCTTAGTAAAGAGGCCAATCAAGGTGAAGAGATACAGCGTTCCAAAAACCACTGGGTAGTCACGGCGCATCACCGACTCGTAAGAAAGCAAGCCCAATCCATCCAAAGAAAAAAGGGTTTCAATCAACAGCGAACCAGTAAAGAAGGCACCAATGAATGCCGCTGGAAATCCTGTCACTAGAGGTAAGAGGGCATTGCGGAACACATGCTTCCAAAGGACTTGTTGTTCAGTGAGTCCTTTAGCTCTTGCAGTTAATACATATTGCTTACGAATTTCCTCCAAAAAAGAATTCTTCGTCAACATCGTGATGACTGCAAAACTACCCAAAACGGAAGCGGTAATTGGTAAAACTAAATGCCACAAATAATCCATTACCTTACCCATCATGCTCAGCTCACTCCAGTTGTCTGAAGTAAGACCACGTAGTGGAAAGATTTGCAAGAAACTACCACCGCCAAAGATGACCAGCAATAGAACGCCCAGAACAAATCCGGGGATGGCGTAGCCCACCAAAATCATCGTGCTGGTAATCGCATCAAAACGAGAACCATCTCTAACCGCCTTAGCAATCCCCAGGGGTATCGACACCAAGTACGTGAGAAAGAAGGTCCACAGACCAATGCTGATAGATACCGGTAATTTAGAAACCACCAACTGCCAAACACTTTGATGTTGATAGTAGCTCTCGCCTAAATCAAATTGTGCAAAGCGCTTAAGCATCATGAAGTAACGCTCTACAGGCGGCTTATCAAAACCATATAAAGCCTTAACCTCAGCTAAACGCTCAGCATCTACACCTTGACGACCACGATAGTTGCTGCCGCCACCAGAAGACTCTGCCCCGCTAACTGCAGCATCACCCTTGCCTTTGAGCTCGAGCATTAATTGCTCGACTGGACCACCCGGTACAAATTGCACCACAGCAAACGTAAGCGTTAAAACGCCTAATAAGGTGGGAATCATCAAGAGCATGCGCTTGAAAATATAAGACCACATTTGCCCTTGCATTAGCGCGCCCCCTCTTTCCACCAATTGAGCAGAATCCAAGACTCAGCGGTGTAATACAAAGGCGGTTCTGGATAGCGCATCTCTTTACGATACGCGATTCGGTGCGTCGGGTTGTACCACTGAGGAATCACGTAGTAGCTATTCCAAAGAACACGGTCTAAAGATCTGGTGGCTGCACGCAACTCTTCGCGAGTTTGAGCCTTCACAACTGCATCCACTAAGGCATCCACTACTGGCGACTGGACCCCAATGACATTGTCAGAACCTTTTTCTTTTGCAGCCTGACTACCAAAGCGATCCCACAATTCATTACCAGGACTTTGTGAGTCTGGGAAACGAATGGTGGTCATATCAAAATCGTACTCATCCATGCGCTTCTGATGCAAAGCGAAGTCGCTCGTCCGAATATCTACCTGAATACCCAACTTCTCCAGATTACGTACGTAGGAAGAAATGACTCTCAAGAAGAATGGACCGTCTTCGACCATTTCAAAACGGAAAGGCTCACCCTGCATATTGCGTAGTGCACCATCTCGGTATTGCCAACCAGCCTGAGCCAACAAATCACGCGCCTTGCGCAGGTTCTGCCGCAAGCTATCCGGCGGAACGGTTGAAGGTGCAGCGGGCATTGGGCCAAAGACAGCATCAGGCACCCACTTTGGATATTGCGCCTTCAGGGGTTTAAGTAACTTCAATTCTGCTTCAGTGGGTTTATGAGGGCCATCGAAATTCGCACTCAGGTCACTGTTCGTAAAGTAACTATTGATGCGACTGTATTGATCAAAGAATAGTTGGCGGTTTAACCACTCAAAGTCGAGCGCATAACCCAAGGCTTGTCGTACGCGTGGATCCTGAAAAATCGGGCGGCGTACATTCATCGCAAAACCTTGCATGCCTGCACCGTTGTGATTTAAGAAAGCTTTCTTTTCCAGAGTGCCATCATTAAATCTAGGGCCCACATAACTCTTGGCCCAATTTTTCGCACGGTATTCCACCAGTGCGTCGAACTCCCCTGCTTTGAAGGCCTCAAGACGAACAGCATCATCACTGTAGAGCTTGTAGTTCACGCGATCAAAGTTATAAAAGCCGACGCGAACATTGAGGGTCTTACCGCCTCGATCCGCCCAGTAATTTGGGTTGCGTTTAAAAATCATCGTCTTACCCGCTTTGTAAGACTCGATGACATAAGGGCCGCTTGCAATCGGCAATTCAAAGGTCAACTTGTCAAAGGGTGTGATCGTGCCATCGGGCTTCTTGCCCCAGTTGCTTGAGAACACCGGTAAGGTACCGACCATCACCGGTAACTCAGGATTGCGATTCTTAAATTCAAAACGGATAACGCGATCAGAAACGACTACCGCCTGCTTCACATCGGCGTATACCGTTTTAAATTGTGGATTAGCGAGCGAACTCATCAAGGTATCAAAGCTGTGTTTTACATCGCTTGCTAAGATCGCACTGCCATCTGAAAACTTTGCCTCTGGCCGAATCCGAAAAACAACCGACATCTTGTCAGCTGCCACTTGAATATCTTCTGCAATCAGGCCATAAGCACTGGATACCTCATCCGCACTACCCACCGCCAAAGACTCAAACATCAGTTGAGCTATACCAGGGGCAGCCACACCCCGCAGCGTGAATGGATTGAACTTATCAAAGCTAGTCCGGCGATCTGGGTTAGGCAAAGTCAGGGTGCCACCTCTGGGAGCATTGGGGTTCACATAGTCAAAATGACTAAATCCATCAGCGTATTTGGGTTTACCGTACTGAGCGATCCCCTGGGCGCCTTGGGCTGAACCGACCGCCACCCCAGCCAGAATGGCTAAGAGCAGCAAAGTGGGGATTTGGCGGATAGCGGGGAGCATAGGCATATATGCAACAATTGTAGATAGCAAATTACATTTGAAGCAAAGG
>NZ_NCJB01000437.1:0-1636 GCF_002282275.1 Polynucleobacter sp. 39-46-10
CTAACTATAGTCGATTCTGGCGATTTTGTTTGAGCGTGAAAAAATGGGGCTGACTGCATCAACCCCACCCATGGATTACTGGGCTGTCCAGCCACCATCCATATTCCAAGCCACTCCACGCACCTCGGAGGCATCGGGACCGCAAAGGAAAATGGCTAATGCGGCCAATTGTTCGGGAGCCACGAATTCGCCGGAGGGCTGCTTCTCGGAGACCAAGGCCTTTTTAGCCTCTTCATTTGAAACCCCATCACGCTCTGCGCGGGCATCCACTTGTTTTTGAACCAAAGGGGTAAGAACCCAGCCTGGGCAAATCGCATTGCAGGTAATTCCAGTTTTAGCATTCTCTAAAGCAGTCACTTTAGTTAAGCCAACAATGCCATGCTTTGCAGCAACGTAAGCAGACTTTTGAACTGAACCCACCAAACCATGCACAGAGGCAATATTGATAATGCGACCCCAGTTACGCTTCTTCATTCCAGGTAAGGCATGATGAGAGGTATAGAAAGCTGAACTGAGATTAATGGCAATAATGGATTCCCATTTATCTGCCGGAAAATCTTCCACATTAGCTGTGTATTGAATACCTGCATTGTTCACCAAGATATCAAGTGATCCAAAACGTGCTTCAGTTTGCTTAATCAGATCTTCAATCTCAGCAGGCTTACTCATATCAGCACCGTGATAATCCACCTCTACTCCGCATGCTTTGATCGCAGCGATAGCGGCATCTTTTTCACCAAAACCGTTGACCATGATGTTGACGCCCTGCTTCGCCAATCCAATGGCCATCGCCAAACCAATGCCACTTGTAGAGCCAGTGACCAGAGCTGTTTTACCTTTTAAATGAGACATGTTCTTATTCGCTATATCAAGTTAATCGCAAATCCCCTCAGAGGGGATTTGCAGATGATCAAAACTTGATGTTACAGGAAGCGACAACCCGGTCGATACCGGGAATGCACTAATTCAGGAGAGCTCCTGATTAGACCTTGCCAAGAGCCTTCAGAATCTTTTCACAAGTGATAGGCTGATCAAACACCGCAGTATTAAACGGCGCCAAAGCATCATTAATCGCATTCTGGACGGCTCCAGGAGCTCCAGCAGTACCGGCTTCACCTGCACCTTTTGCCCCCAACTTAGATGACAGGGTTGGCGTCTCCACGTGGGCTACTTCAATATCTGGCATTTCATTGGCCATCGGCACCAAATAATCAGCCATACTGCCATTGCGTAGCAACCCACTATCGTCATAGAGACACTCCTCAAAAAGTACGCCCCCAATTCCCTGAACAATAGCTCCACGTACCTGCTCATCCACCAGCATAGGATTTAATACGCGACCACAGTCCTCAACTGCCCAATGTTTCAAGAGCTTTACAAATCCGGTATCAGGATCCACTTCAACATAAGAAGCCTGAACGCCATTAGTAAAGATGAATGGATATTCTTTTTGGGTGTAATGACGTGTAACCATCAAATCAGCAGAGAAGCCCACAGGCAGGGTATCCGTACGGAAATAACCAATACGACCAATCTCGCTAAATGGCAGCAATTGCTCACCAGTGGCTTTATCTAAAACATGGCCACGTCGAACTGACAACTCTTCAGGCGATCTATTCAAGATGGCGCCAGCAAG
>NZ_NCJB01000067.1:0-11155 GCF_002282275.1 Polynucleobacter sp. 39-46-10
AGGTTGTTCGTTAGCAATCGTGAATTAACGATTGAAAACGTTCATGCCAGCGAAGAAGAATGCAACTTCGACAGCAGCAGTTTCAGGAGCATCAGAGCCGTGAACAGCGTTTGCATCGATGCTGTCAGCAAAATCAGCACGGATAGTGCCTTTGTCTGCCTTCTTAGGATCAGTAGCGCCCATCAAGTCACGGTTCTTCGCAATTGCGCCTTCGCCTTCCAATACCTGAATCATGACAGGACCAGAAATCATGAAGCTCACCAAATCTTTAAAGAAAGGACGTGCAGCGTGCACAGCGTAGAACTGCTCAGCTTCAGCTTGTGACAAATGCGCCATTCTGGACGCAACAATCTTCAAACCAGCAGATTCGAAACGGTCATAGATCTTGCCGATTACGTTTTTTGCAACAGCATCAGGTTTGATAATTGAAAGGGTGCGTTCGATAGCCATGTAAAACTCCAATAGTGATTTCAAAGATTTTGCTGAAATTAGCGCTAATTTGGATCCAGGGAGAACTTCTGCCCCGCTTCCTACAACGCGCCAGGAATTCAGCGACCCCCGAATTATACATCGGATGACCGTATTTACCCTGATCTGGGCGTAGCTAAGCCATTGAATTTACAGGGCATAACCCTTTGATTTGTAGTCTTTTTCATGGGGGGCTTGAAATTACCCTATTTTGTCTATACTTACTGTCAACAGCCCCTGGTGGGCTCGTGTTTTAACTATGAAAAAGGAGTCAATATGAGTGATCTCAACTCTTACGGCTTTGGGCAAACTGGCTCGATTAGCACCCCTCAGGTACGCAACCGCGTACTGCGCAATACTTACGCCCTTTTGGCGCTCTCAATGGTTCCTACTGTCATTGGCGCATGGCTTGGCGTTGCATTTGGGCTCAACTTCATGGCGGGCAGTCCTTTTATGGGCTTCATCGTCTTTATGGCAATCGCCTTTGGTTTTTTCTGGGCGATTGAGAAAAACAAAGATACCGGCTTAGGCGTTCTATTGCTTCTGGGCTTCACCTTCTTCATGGGCATCATGATGTCCGGCTTAGTAGGCTACACCCTCAATAGTTACAGCAATGGCGCTACCTTGATCATGCTGGCCTTCGGTGGCACTGCAGCGATTTTTGCCGTGATGGCAACGATTGCTACTGTGAGCAAGAGCGACTTCTCAGGCATGGGTAAGTGGTTGATGGTCGGCGTACTGCTCTTGATCGTGGCTTCTTTGGCCAATATTTGGTTGCAGCTACCTGCTTTGATGTTGACTGTGATGGTTGTGGCAATTGCCATCTTCTCAGCCTTCATTTTGGTTGATGTACAACGCATCATCAATGGTGGTGAGACCAACTACATCATGGCTACATTAGCCATCTACTTGGATGTGTATAACGTCTTCACCAATTTGCTCGCACTCTTGGGCATTGTGGGTGGCGACAGAGACTAAGTCTTATTCTCCAGCTTCAACAGAAAAGGCACCTGAGGGTGCCTTTTTCTTTATCTCGATATTCTGATTTTCTGTTCGGTTGAACTATTCACCCTCAGGGTCTTTCGAACACCGCCATGGATTCGACATGCGATGTGTGAGGGAACATATTGACGATGCCCGCACTCTTGAGAACATAGCCTGCCTGATGACACAAGATATCGGTATCTCTGGCTAACGTCTTTGGATTGCAGGACACATACACAATGCGTTGAGGTGGCAAATCGCTACCCTGCTCATGTAGTTGAGCTAAGGCTTGGCAAATCTCCATAGCGCCTTCACGCGGGGGATCCATTAGCCAGCGGTCAGCTTTACTCCATGAAGCAATCGTCTCTGTGCTCACTTCAAACAAATTACTTTGCATGAAGCTGACTTTATCTTCGAGCTGATTGTGCTCTGCATTGGCTTTGGCTCTGGTGGTCAGGCTTTCTAGACCCTCAATACCCAAAACCTTGCTCGCCTTTCTTGCAAGCGGCAAGGTGAAGTTGCCAATGCCACAGAACAAATCGAGCACGCGATCACTTGCTTGGACTTCTAAAAGACGAATCGCCCTACTGACTAAAGCACGGTTCATCATGTGATTGACTTGCGTGAAATCCGCTGGCTTAAATGGCATCTCGATGTCAAACTCTGGCAGGCGATAACAAAGCTTACCGGTTAATGGATAGAACGGCGCAACGGTTTCAATACCTTTGGGCTGCAACCAAACCCAGACTTGATGCTCGTCTGCAAAGTCTCTGAGCAACTGTTCGTCAGCTGGCGTCAGTGGCAGGAGATTTCTAAATACCAATGCCGTGACTGGCTTTGATTTTTTGGGGTCATCTGAATTGGGATCTTCGGGCTCACCAACCGCAATTTCAATCTGCGGCATGCGATCAACAATCGACAAACCCATGACTAATTTACGCATCTCAGGCAACAAATCAGAAACATGTTTTGGCAAAATTTCGCAAGCAGTCATGTCGGCAACATAGCCACTCTTCCCTTCATGAAAGCCAATCAGTACCGTACCTTTTTTGATGGAGCGATTAACTGCGCTTAAGCGCGCGCGATGACGATACTCCCAAGCGGGGCCACCCATGGGGCGAAGAATTTCTTCGGGGGCAACTTTTGCTATGTGCTTTAGATCGTCTTCAAGCACGCGTTGCTTCATTGCAACCTGCGCCCGAATATCTAAGTGCTGCATAGTGCAACCACCGCAGACTCCAAACGATTTGCACTTCGGCTCCGCTCTAAATACGGCAGACTTAAGGATGTCGAGTACCTTGGCTTTACTGAAGCGGGCCTTGTCACGAGTAATGACATAAGTGACTAGTTCAGTTGGCAGTGCGCCTTGAATAAAAATGACCTTACCACTTTGACCTTCTGCAGCCTCTTCCTCGTTCGGCACTAAGCGCGCAATGCCTTGGGCATCTAGATCAAGGGAATCAACTCGTACTGGCTCAGTCACAACGATATGGACTGGCTTTTCTCCTCTACGCATCGGGTGCAAAATCCAAGAGATATTCTTGCCACTGCTCGCCATGCGGCTCTTTAGATTCTTTTTCTAAATAGGCTTTAACAAAAGTGATTTCATCTTTGTATTCTTCCAATGAGAAACCACCGCGCATCAATTGAAAGCGGCAGTACATCAGATAAGTATTGACCACATCGGTTTCGCAATAGCGACGAATCTCATCAATCTTGCCATCTTGATAAGCAGGCCAGACTTGACTGCCATCCATACCCATCTTGCCCGGGAAACCGCAGAGTTTGGCGAGTCCGTCTAATGGTGCATTAGCGCGACCATTAAATTTAGCCAAAAGATCCATCAAATCGAGATGGCGCATGTGATAGCGACTGATGTAGTTATTCCACTTGAACTCACGGCTATCGTTTTCTTGGCTCTCGCCCATCTCCCAGTAGCGTGGTGCTTGTACATGGTTTGCTAATGCGCGGTAATGCAGCACTGGAAGATCAAAACCACTGCCATTCCAAGACACTAACTGAGGGGTATATTTCTCAACGAGCTCAAAGAAGGTTTGAATCAATACCTTCTCACCATCTTGCGCAGTACCTAGTGTTCCCACCTTAATTTGGGGTGAACCATCTTTGGTTGTTCTGCGGATGACGCAGGAGATAGCGCAGATACGTTGTAGATACAGTGGCAGAAACTCACTGCCGGTTTTCTCTGCCCGCTCAGCTATGGCTTTAGCCGCAACTTCACTATCAGATAGCGCATCGGGATAATCATTGAGGCGACGCAATCCAGCAACATCCGGAATGGTTTCAATATCAAAGACGAGTACGGTTGCCATACTGGCGATTACTGCAGGTAAGGCGTAGGATTTACTGGCTTGCCATTCACACGTAATTCAAAGTGGAGTTTTACTGAATTGGTATCGGTGTCACCCATCTCGGCAATCTTCTGACCCTTCTTGACCGCATCACCCTCTTTTACTGAGAGCGTCCGGTTATGGGCATAGGCTGTGAGATAGGTGTTGTCATGTTTGATGATGACAAGATTGCCATAACCACGCAAGCTATTGCCGGCGTAAACCACTTTACCGTCAGAAGCTGCGGTCACGGGTTCGCCTAACTTACCGGCAATATCAATACCTTTGGTTTTTTCACTGAAATCTTCAGTGACTTTGCCTTTAGCTGGCCATGACAGTTTAATACCTGGTTCGGCAACGATTTCTTTAGCGGACTCTGATTTAGGGGCCTCTACTTTTGGCGCATCGGTTTTAGGCAGATCGCCAGCCGTTTTCGGAATGGACTTAACAGTCATTTTGCTGTTAGCTGGCGGCTTTACCAAAATGAGGTCGCCCACTTCAATTAAGTTTGGGTTAGATAAATTATTCCACTGCACCAAATCCCGTGGGGATTGTCCATTATCTAAAGCAATACGGGCCAAGGTATCACCGCGCTTCACGCGATAGTAGCCCAGAGGAGTTGGCTCGTTTCCGCCGCCACTTCGATCAATCACATTAGCCGGCTTAGCCCTAGGAGTGCTTGAACAACCCACATTGAGCACCAAGGAAGTCAAGGCGACTAACAGTAGGAGGTATTTAGACGGTAGATTCATAGGAATTTTCATACTACCCCTGATTGTAAGGGGACAAAAAAGACCTCGTCCAGAACTGTCCTTTGATAGCGCTGGGAGCTCATTCGCTCAACCATGATCAATTGCTGCTCTTTCTCATTCTTGGCAACCGGAGCCACTAGGCGCCCGCCAATAGCCAATTGATCCAATAATGCGTCCGGAATCCCTAGACCTGCTGCCGCCAGAATAATTCCATCAAATGGGGCAGCCTGCGGTAGACCCAAGATGCCATCCCCATAGATCAGGCGCAGGTTCTTAATTCGAAATGGGCGGAGTTTCTCTCTAGCCATGTCGTGCAATGGACGAATTCGCTCAATTGAATACACCTCATCCGATAGCAAGCTGAGCACTGCCGCCTGGTATCCGCAGCCAGTACCGATTTCCAATACTTTTCCCAAGGTCTGTTTGGGTTTATGTAAAAGCTCGATCATGCGTGCCACTACCGATGGTTTGGAAATCGTTTGTGAATGTCCAATCGGTAAAGCAGTATCTTCATAAGCCTGAGGATGCATCCCTGCGTCCATAAATGCATGGCGGGGAACGGTAGCAATAGCTTCCAATGTTTTACCGTGCTTAACCCCAGCTGCGAGTACTTTCGCAGCTAAGGCTTGCCGATGGCCGGCATTACGCTCCGCTGCTGGTCTCAACCGCGCGTCCAGCCATTAGCGCGCATGCTAGCTAAGCGAGCATGATGGGTTAAATCCAATTGCATTGGTGTGATCGAGATGTATCCCTCATCAATTGCATGAAAGTCTGTGCCTTCAGAGCTATCTTTTGCATGCCCTGCCGCTCCAATCCAATATATGTCATCACCACGTGGGCTTTTTTGAACTACTACCGGCTGGGAGTGATGGCGATTACCTAAGCGAGTCACGCGCCAACGATTCAGGTCGGCGTATGGACGATTCGGAATGTTGACGTTGAGTAAAGTTGCAGGTCCTTCGCTATGCGCCATATTAGAGACCAACATTTGCGCAACGATATCGTGAGCGGCTTTCGCTGCATCATCAATACGATTCCAGCCTTTATCAATTTGTGAGAAGGCAATGCCGGGAACACCAAACATCACACCTTCTACTGCGGCAGCAACGGTGCCAGAGTACAGAGTATCTTCACCCATGTTCTCGCCTTGATTAATACCAGAGACTACGAGATCCGGCTTTTCATCTAAGAAACCCGTCATCGCAATATGGACGCAGTCAGTTGGAGTGCCGTTAATAAATAGGAAACCATCACGCTCGCCACCAGCCACACGATGAATCGATAGTGGTCGTGAAAGTGTTAAAGAATTGGAGGCGCCACTGTGATTTTGCTCAGGGGCAATGACTGTTACTCGCCCCAATGGACGAATAGCATTGACCAAGGCCAAAAGACCGGGGGCAAGGTAGCCGTCATCATTTGAAATGAGAATGTGCGGCTGTTTTGTATTTTCACTCATAGTATTTTTAATGCGATCCCATCACTTTTACTTGACTCATACTGTTTCCAGATGAGCGCTTTAAAGCCTAGATTCGCATCCCTTGGAACAGCTCAATTACGCAAAATAAGTTAACGACTTCACTTTTATTGATTATAGGGGTGCACAGGCGCAAGGAACCCCCAAAAAACACATATCTAATTGATTTTTATAGCCTAATTAGGCAAGGACAGCCTGAAACCATTAAAACTCAGCATGAACCCTAAAAGACAGGATGTTTACCGGTCCGCGGGCAGAGTTATAGGCAGGGTTGATGATGTGCTGAAAGTTCAGGCCAGCCAGAACATTCTTGATCACAGTGGCGTTGTAATACACCTCACCGATCCGCTCTGGTGAATATGAAATCGTTTGGCTAGGACTTGCATAGTCACCAATGAAATAAGACACACCCCCTGCTTGCAAGTAGCTGCGGCGATAACTTGATAAACCGTTTTGCATTGCCGAGACACCAATTGTGTCCTTGGGGCGCTTCCAGCTAGTACCGTTCATTCCCATACCAATTGAAATTGAGTTATCTGCTTCAGTGAATGACATCGTCTCAGTATGACCATCGGATGTAAACGCACGACCATAGATACCCAAGTCCTTAGTTAAGGCTTGCTCAGCATTGATACCAATACCCGTCTTGATTTGATTACTACTGCGAACATTGTTAATAGCTTGCGTACCCTGGGCATTATTCTGAATCACATAATTTGTCGCATCCTCAAAGCGCGCCAGAATCATACGATTGCGATAACCCAGCACACTGACCTTACCAGGCAAATCAGCAATATTGTGTTGACGCTCTACTTCAATTTGATCACCATAGGCATTGAAGATTTGCCAATTGAGATCACGGCCATTCGGCGTTTTAGGGGCAAGCATGCGTGAGGCGCGCATGACCCAGTTATCGAGATACCACTCGCCTGCTAAGCCCCAGCTATAGCCGCGTGCATCAGCTGCATAGTCATATGCCAAGTAGGTCATATTGCCCCAGTTCATAAACTGAATGCGGGGGTCTTTGGCGTAACGACTGTCATCAAAGATATCGAGCGTGGAGAACTGACCGCCAGTCAGAACTACACGATTGCTACTGACGGTTTGTGTAATTTGATTGGCTTCATTCTCAAGAACGACTTTGTCGCCTTCTTGATTAATCGTATGGCGCGCAAATGCACGAGCAGAATAAAACTTCGCTTGTGCACCATTAGCTTTAGTTGCTTCACCGTTAGTAAAGCCGCCAAGACCCGCTAAATCCGAAAAAGGTATGCCCGATACCACTTCTGGATTGAAATAAATATCGGTATTAGGTGCAAGGCGTGCGCCAAAGAATAAAGTCCCCGACCAGGTATAACTCATCGACTTCAATGAATCTAAGCTGTTCTGCCCAGAATAGGATGAAGTGAAATTGTTGTAACGCTGATTGATGTAAGTAGTTTGGCCATGCAGATTTACTGGCATACCCCAGAGGCTTCCCTCGGTAGGCAACAAAGCAATAGGCTCAGCAAAAGTCTCGAGTTGGTCGGCGCCAGATCCGGCCTTCTGAGCAAGCGTAGATGTGCTGCAAATGGCAGCAAGCACGCTCAACAAGAGAAGATAGGATTTGTGGGTCATTCACAATTTCACAATGCACAGCGTCAATGACCAATGAATGACTGAAAATTAAATGGTCAGATCTACCGGGGTAAAAACAAGACAACTCAGTTAGGCACGGCGTGAGATTGAAGCTCAACAGGGGTGCAGGCCAAATTATCCCTAAAAAGGGGTAATTTACCTAGAATTTATGTCGATTTAGTGACGATTGGGCTGCTGGGCTTGGGCATTGACGATATCAAGCAACATTTGACCGGTTAATTCGGAATGGTCTTCAGCAGATTTACCCAAACGAACCCAATATTCAATTTGTTGAGAGGGAGATCGCCCTTCCATCCCACCGACTTCCCTAGCTTGCATTACTAAATTCTGAGACAGCCTAATCACTTTGGGCATTTAACTCGACAAAGCCTCTTTAATAGCAATCTTACGATCAATGCTTCTAATTAACCGCTCTATGGGTATTGCCTTAGCCTTCCCACTTCGGAGCTCTTTCATGCTTTTATCAGCCATTTTTAGATCCTGTTGATCCTCAAGCTCTTTGCAATGCAGATCGGCCATTAATTCTTCGACGGTATTAAACTTTTGCCCTTTACCAGACTCAAGTTCTGCAATTGCAGCCAAAGTTTGCAAAAGGTTTTTATTAGGTTTTGAGGGCATCTTTTAATGGGTCAGAAGAATGTCTGACAGCACTGTAGTTAAAAGATGAATGTAGCTGTTTAGCTCGCTGATATCAACGCCAAGAGCAAAAGGGTTTTTAGAAAACTACCCTACTGTTCGACGATCCATCAGCGCTCTAGCTAAGGTGCCTGCATCCACATACTCAAGCTCACCACCTACCGGAATACCTCTGGCGATTCTGGTGACTTTGATTCCTTTGGATTTGAGTACTTCACCAATGTAGTGGGCTGTAGCCTCACCTTCACTGGTGAAATTCGTTGCCAGAACAACTTCCCTGACTGGCACTCCAGTATCTGGAGATTCAATACGATTAAGCAATCGATCGAAATGGATTTCATTGGGGCCCATGCCATCCAGTGGTGAGATGCGGCCCATTAATACAAAGTAATTACCTTTGAAACTCAATGTCTGCTCGACCATCACTTGGTCAGCCGGCGTTTCCACAATGCACAGTAATGATGGATCACGACGATCATCATTACAAGTTGCGCAGATTTGGGTTTCAGAGAAGGTATTGCAACGGGCGCAGTGCCCCACTGTCTCTACAGCTTCACCCAATGATTGGGCCAATACTGCTGCACCATTGCGATCATGCTGCAGTAGATAGAAAGCCATACGCTGCGCTGACTTTGGTCCTACTCCAGGCAATACGCGCAATGCCTCGATCAATCGACCGAGGGCATCTTGTGGAGCTTCTTGACGTGCCATTAAATAAACAGTTTTTTATTAATGATTAAAACGGTAATTTAAAGCCAGGGGGCATTGGCATGCCAGCAGTAGCACCAGACATCACTTGTGCATTAGCCGCCTCTACTTGTTTGAATGCTTCTGTATAGGCAGTAACTAATAAGTCTTCCAGCATTTCGCGATCATCCATTGCACCTGGATCAATCTGCACGCGTTTCATTTCGTGTTTGCCAGAGATGGTGACTTTTACTAAACCACCGGCAGCTTGGCCAGTAACTTCTAGCGCAGCCAATTGCTCTTGCGCCACTTTCATCTTCTCTTGCATCTGCTGGGCTTGTTTCATCAAACCAGCAAGGCCACCTTTCATCATCGCTTTATTTCCTTGTATCTAATATTGTTAAATCTGACAATTAAAGAGGCTTCACAGAACCACCGACGACTTTGGCTCCAAACTCTTTTTCTAATTGCTGAATAAATGGATCTTGAGCAATCATCTGCTCTGCGTTTTGTCTTTTCTCTTGATGAACCTGAGCATCGACTTTAGCAACTGTCTTGCCTTCAACTTCACCCTTTTCTATTATTACTTTGATCGGTTTGCCAAAGTGTGCAGTTAATGCGTCAGCCAAACGACCAACAGAAGCTTCTGAAGCCAGTTGCGGCATTGGTGTCACAACAGTAGCGCGCACGCCTGCTGGTGAATCTTCCCAATCTTGTAATTCTGTCTGAAACGCTAATTGCTGAACCAAACCTTTAACCGGCAACTGACGCATCAAGGCATGCCAGTCTGGACGATTTGCTGCAGATGCAGTCGCTGCTGGTGCAGAAGCTGGAGCTGGAGCGGATGCTGCAGGAGCAGGCGCTGAAGACCTAACTGGAGCAGCAGTTTGATTTACCGGAGCTGCTGGTCTTGGAGCTGATGCTACTGGCGGCGCTGAATTCCCTACTCTGCCTGGAGTTTCACTTCCGGGACGAAAGGCCAACATGCGCAAGAGCGTCATGGCAAAGCCAGTTTGTTCATCTGGGGCAAGCGATAAATCGGGGCGGCTGGTAATGCTAATTTGGTAAAAGAGTTGCGCCTCTTCTTTTGTAAGTGCGCTAGCCAGGCGACGAATCTCTGCTGCTTCAGGCCAATCTTCCAAAACAGATTCTGGGACAATTTGTGCGGCAGCGATTTTCTGAATGAGACTTGATAGATCTGCCAGTGCTAATGAGAAAGACATACTGCGCTCACCCATCTCATTTGAGATAGCTAGCAATGTCGCACCATCTTTTGTAATCAAGGCATCCAGAATGCGAATGAGATAAGCATCATCCAATGTGCCGAGCATGCCACGCACTGCTTCTTCAGATACTTTGCCAGCAGCATAGGCAATTGCTTGATCGGTGAGAGATAAAGCATCGCGCATCGAACCCTGCGCTGCTTTAGCTAAAACACGCAGTGCATTGGTTTCGCAATCGACGTTTTCTGCAGCGAGTACTTTTTCTAAATGCTCAACGATGAGCGGTACAGGCATTTGCTTGAGATTGAACTGCAAGCAACGGGACAGAATAGTTACTGGAATCTTTTGTGGATCAGTAGTCGCAAGTATGAACTTCACATGTTCAGGCGGCTCTTCGAGCGTCTTGAGCATGGCATTAAAGGCATGATTGGTGAGCATGTGCACTTCGTCAATCATGTAGACCTTGTAACGCGCATTACTTGGAGCGTAGGCTGCCTTCTCTAATAGAGCGGCAATATCGTCTACCCCGCGATTACTCGCAGCATCCATCTCGATATAGTCAACAAAGCGACCGGCATCGATTTCTAGGCAAGCTGGGCATTTTCCGCAGGGTTCTGAGGTCATGCGACCTTGACCGTCTTCCCCGGTGCAATTGAGGGCTTTGGCCATAATTCGGGCAATAGTGGTCTTTCCGACCCCGCGAGTGCCAGTAAAGAGCCAAGCGTGGTGTAGTCGACCCTGATCTAAGGCATGGGTTAATGCCTTAACCACATGGTCTTGTCCTACCAATTCGGAGAAAGTTTTAGGGCGCCACGAACGGGCTAAAGCCAATGCTGTCATGTATTACATTCTAACAAGCTAAAATGGAATTGGACGGGCCTCCCCGCATGGCGGTTTGGATAACCTGGTCAGGTCGGGAACGAAGCAGCCAAACCCAATTCTGTC
>NZ_NCJB01000438.1:0-1632 GCF_002282275.1 Polynucleobacter sp. 39-46-10
GTTGAGGACAAGTTTAAAAAGAATTTTCGTAAAACCTTAGGCTTGGTACGTGACCTCCAAAAGGCTAAAACAGTTGGCATGATCGCCCATGATCCGCTGACAGGTATTACTGAGTACGCAAGGCCGGTGGGGGTTGTGGCTGCAATTACGCCATCCACCAATCCAGGCGCCACTCCGATTAATAAAATACTCAATGCCTTAAAGTGCCGTAATGCCGTTGTCATAGCGCCATCTCCAAAGGGACTTACTACTTGTGCACGCTTATTGCAGTTTGTTCATGCGCAATTGGATTTGGTCAAGGCTCCTAGAGATTTGGTGCAGATGTTGCCAGACCCGATCACAAAAGATGCTACTCATGAATTGATGAGGCTGGCTGATTTAGTGGTTGCGACTGGCTCCCAGGCAAACATTCGGGCTGCCTACACTTGTGGCACTCCTGCCTTTGGGGTAGGTGCTGGCAATGTGCTCGTCATGATTGATGAGCATGCCAATCTAGATAGTGCGGCTCAAAAAATTGCTCAATCGAAAACTTTTGATAACGCTACTAGCTGTTCAAGTGAAAATGGCGCCGTATTACTCGATTCAATTTATGATGCCGCTATTGCTGCATTGGAGCGGGCAGGCGGAGTCATGTTAGATGCTGCTGATAAGCAACGCCTTCATGAGGTAATGTTCAACAACGGTAAGTTAACTTCAACTCTAACAGCGCAATCGCCAGCAGTCATTGCGGAGCGAGCAAAATTGCAGCACCCCAAAGCCAGTAGCGCACGTTTTTTCATGGTTGAAGAAACCGGCTTTGGTCCAGATGCTCCATTTTCAGGTGAAAAGCTGAGTCCGATTCTCACAGTTTGGCGCGCACCGGATTTTCAATCGGCTAAAGAATTAATCGCACATGTCTACTCTTTCCAAGGGGCAGGACATTCAGTTGGTTTACATACTGCCAGTAGTGGAGCAGTGATGGAGGGTAGGGCTGATGATTTGGCAAGCCACTTGCCAGTTGCACGGATCATAGTCAACCAAGCTCACGCTATTGCTACCGGAGGTAGTTTTGAAAATGGCCTACCATTCTCTTTATCTATGGGTTGCGGTACTTGGGGAAAAAATAATTTCTCCGATAACATGAACTATCGTCATTATCTCAACACCACTCGCATTGTTAGACCGATTACTGAAAAGGTGCCCATGGTCGAGGACTTGCTGGAAAATTATTTCAGTCAGTTTCCAAAATAATCCGTATTAGCACTAACTTAATCTCGCTCAATATAGTGGATACATTTAGCACTAACAGCGCTAGCATGGCGCAAGTCTTAAGCCGTTGGGCTCAAACTCAACCTGATCATGCATTGTTATATGCGCCAGAGACTGATCAAACATTATCTTATGGTCAGATGGCAATTGAGGCCGAGAATTTTATGGGTTGGCTCCAAGAACATCAGATCAGTGCTGCTGGTCATGTTGGCATATTTATGCACAATGGCCGCCAAACGACAACGGTTTTTATTGCCACTATGGCATCTGGTCGCGTGGTTACTCCACTCAATTTATTGGCACCTGTGGATCAGCTGGCATGGGTTTTAGATCACAGTGATATTGAGGTTTTATTTTATGCTCCAGAAAACAAGCAAAGCTTAT
>NZ_NCJB01000068.1:0-11154 GCF_002282275.1 Polynucleobacter sp. 39-46-10
ATGAAAATTTTCAGGCATGCTACTACCCAGTAATTGAACGCATTCTTCTGTTAAATAGGGGGACGAGCGGTGCTCTATGTAGGTGTTTTCATAACAGCGATAAAAGAAAGCCCAGTCCTCTTTTGTGGCGATTGATCCAGGAACATGGCGATAGCTAATGGGATGCTTAGCAACAGCAGCACGTTCTCGCCGAATATTCTTACGACGCTTCATCGTCAACGCAGAGAGAAATTCCTCAAAGTCTGTATATCCCGCGTTATGCCAATGAAATTGGACAGAATCACGCATCATGAAACCTTGTTTCTTGAATTGCTCTAATTCATCATTTTCTGGAAAGAGCACGTGGGCGGAGGAAAGGTCATTTTGGCTTACCAGTGTTTTCAAGCCTGAGACCAAGATTTCCATTACAGCATCCCTATCAGCCTTTGGCGATACCAGCAATCTAGGCCCGCGAACCGGGGTAAAAGGGATGGCAGATAAAGCCTTTGGGTAATAAGGCATATTATTTTGTTCATATGCCTGTGCCCATGCCCAATCAAATACAAACTCGCCATAGGAGTGCCGCTTGAGGTAGAGCGGCATTGCTCCAAGCAGAGTAGATTCAGAATCTTCAACAAGTAAATGAGCTACCTGCCAGCCTGTATTGCCACCAACGCAACCAGTTTTTTCTAGTGCATTAAGAAATGCATACTGTAAAAAAGGTCCTGCATTAGGTGCAAGGAGATTGCTCCAATTGCCTTCATCAATCCCTGAAAGGCTTTCAATGACTCGAAGTTGGGTGGCGCCTTGCTTCAACTAGATTATGGAGAATTTAATGTTGAATTAATTCAATTTTGTAACCATCTGGATCTGTAACAAAGGCAATTACAGTATCGCCGCCCATCACCGGACCGGCTTCGCGCGTAATATTTCCACCGGCAGACTTAATTTTTTCACAGGCGGCATAAGCGTCAGGAACGCCAATGGCGATGTGTCCGTAAGCGCTACCTAGGTCATAGTTATCAACACCATGGTTATAGGTGAGCTCAATCTCAGATTGCCCATCTGCATTTCCTGTTCCAAAGCCTACAAATGCGAGTGAGTATTTTTGCTCCGGACGTTCACTAGTGCGAAGCAAGTTCATTCCTAAAACTTTGGTATAGAAATCAATCGAGCGAGTCATATTGCCGACTCTGAGCATGGTGTGTAGGATCATCATTATTTAAATATAAAGGTAAAAGTAGTTTCATGTTGGGCAAGAAAAAACCCAGGGGATTAGTCTGGGTTTTTGAATCTAAGCGGATCTGAGCTTATTGGATCTTGGCCTTGGCTCGAAGCTTTTGCATTAACTCGGAGAATTTTGCTTTTTGCCAATTCTGATCGGCAGTGATCATCTGCTTTAATTGATCCTTAATTTCATCCATGCTAGGCGCCTTAACATCACGCACATCGTCTAATTTGATGACATGCCAACCGTACTGAGTTTTTACCGGCTTATCTGTGACCTGACCTTTTTTAAGTTGCACCATGGCTTTTGAGAATTCTGGAACAAGTGATTTATCGCTGACCCAGCCAAGATCGCCGCCATTGGGTGCAGAACCAGGATCTTTAGACTTTTCCTTGGCAATCTGCTCGAAGTTACCGCCGGCCTTAATTTGTGCAGTAATGGCTTTAGCATCAGCCTCTTTTTCCACGAGGATATGTTCAACGTGATATTCCTTACCGGTGTACTGCCCTTTAACTTGCTCGTAAGCAGCTTTTAGCTCAGCCTCAGTTACACCTTCTCTTTCGACGAAATCTTCAAGCACGGCCGCAATCAACACGCCCATCTTAGATTGTTCTAACTGCTCTCGAACAGATTCTTTTTGGGTGATACCGCGATTATTGGCTTCTTGCAGAATGAGCTCGCGAGTCACCAACATTTCCCTGCCTTGATCGCGAACTTGAGGGCTATCCGGTTGGTTTGATTTTTGAATCAATTTATCCAACTGCGCTTTTGGAATAGGTTTGCCATTCACAATGGCAGCATTTTGCGCATGAGCTGCCGATGAGAGAAATACAAGACTAAAAGCGCTAATGGTCAAAATTTGGCGTGTGTTCAACATGGGCTAGTGAATATAAGTAGAGGTAAAGTAGAATCTTAAATCAATCTGGGCTTAATTAGTGCTTTCACTAGGGGTGAATGCCAGAATAGTGAGGGCGTGAATGGCTTCTGGAAAGTGCTTATTTAAGGCTGCGTAGATGGCTCTATGCCGAGCCACCTTATTCATTCCCTCAAATTCTGGGGCCACGATCGTGACTTTGAAATGTCCGCCACCAGAAGCGGCACCCGCATGACCTGCATGCAAATGGCTTTCATCCTCGATATTTAATTTCGCGACTTGAAAAGCTGATCTCAAATCTGCTTCAAAGAGTGTAATTCTCTGCTGGTTGATGCTCATTCTGCAGGGTGCTCCATATGGCGGCTTAGCCAGATTCCTTGAAGAATGACAAACACAACCAATAATCCAGTACTACCAAATAGCTTGAAGTTAACCCAAGTCTCCTCGGAGAACTCAAAAGCAATGTACAGATTGAGCGCACCCATCAAGAAGAAGAAGCATGCCCAGGCCATATTCACTTGATGCCAAACGGATTTGGAGCTATGTTCTTTCAACGTAATCTGTTTGCCCATCAATACCTGAATCCAGTTCTTTTGAAAAAACTGAGCGCTAATCAATAGCGCGCCTGCAAATAGCCAATAGAGGGCGGTTGGTTTGAGTTGAATAAAGGTCTTGTCGTGTAGAAATATGGTCAAGCTACCGAAAACCAGAATCATGACTAGGCTGACCCACTGCATCGCATCAATTTTGCGATGGCGATAGTAAACCCAGAGAATTTGTCCAATTGTGGCAACCATCGCCACGATGGTTGCAGTGTAGATATCACCAAATTTAAAGGCAATAAAAAAGAGGATGATAGGGAAGAGGTCGAATAAAAATTTCATACAGTGATTATCCAGCTATTTAAGAATTACTCGGCTTTACCAGGGGTAGAATTCTCGGATGGTTCAAATTTCAAGGATGCCGAGTTAATACAGTAACGTAGACCGGTTGGCTGAGGGCCATCTTCAAATACGTGCCCCAAATGGGCATCGCATTGAGTGCAGCGCACTTCAGTGCGAATCATGCCATGAGATACATCCCGAATTTCAGTGATTGCACCATTATCTTCAGGCGCGTTGTAACTTGGCCATCCGCAACCAGCATCAAATTTGGTGGATGATGCAAAGAGAGGTTTATCACAGCAAATGCAGCGATATTGACCATGCGCCCAGTGATCCCAAAACTCCCCAGAAAATGGCCTTTCTGTTGCCGCCTCACGCGTAACGCGATACTGGATATCGCTTAGTGCATTTTTATATTCTTGATCTGTTTTCTTGGTCATGGCTTTAAAGGGTTTTGGATTATGAGGAGCAGCTAACTGCAACCCGCTGCATATCGAGTGGTGGTGGTTTTGAGTAGTCATCAAATGCTAGCTGCTCATCGAATGGCTTACTTAGAATCTTGAATAAGGTATCCACTTCAGAGAAATCATCTTGTTGTGCTTTATCGATAGCAATTTGGGCCAGATGATTTCTAAGAATGTACTTAGGATTGACTCGATCCATCAGATTTTTTCTGGAATTATCGGTTAAAGCCTCGGATTGCAGTCTATTGATGTAGTCGGTAAACCATTGATCAATATTTTCGCGATCGACAAATTCATTTCTTTGCGGAAGCGCTAATGGTGCGGAATCTTTTTTGATATTAGCAAGACCGCGGAATAAATTCGTGAAATCAACTTTTGAGTCGTGCATCGCCTGTAGAAGTCGTTCAATTAGTTGAATGTCACCATCTTGCTCTGATTGCAACCCTAGTTTTAGTCGAAATGCCCGTTGCCATTCTTTCGCATAGATACGGGGAAATTCTTCCAGAGCGGAGCGTAAAAGGTCTTGAGATTCTTCTGCAGAATGCTCTAGTTCCAATAGGGGAAGCATTGCGCTGGCAAGACAGGCCATATTCCAATGCATGATCTGGGGCTGTCGGTGATATGCATATCGCCCCCCATGATCACTGTGATTGCATATGTGATCAATTTCAAAGTGATCTAAAAATCCGAAAGGACCATAGTCAATAGTTAGGCCCAAGGCGCTGATGTTGTCACTATTCAAAACTCCATGACAAAAACCCACAGCTTGCCAAGAAGCAACCAATTTCGCATTGCGCACACTTATTTGCTTAAATAGGTTGAGGTAGGGATCTTTTTTGGATTCGCACCCTGGATAGAATTTAGTAATCAGGAGATCTGCCAACTCTTGCAAGCGAACAATATTCTGAAGTGATGCAAAGTGCTCAAAGTGTCCGATGCGAATAAAACTTGGTGCGACACGAGAACATACCGCTGCAGTTTCCATAGTTTCTCTGCGAACAGCCTGCTTTGATCCAACCAGTGCAAGAGCGCGACTGGTGGGGATGCCAAGAGCATGCATTGCTTCGCTACATAAAAACTCACGAATTGAAGATCGCAGGACGGCTCGTCCATCTCCCATTCTGGAGTAATGTGTTCTGCCAGCGCCTTTTAATTGCAGTTCTAGCTCATTGATATCGCCTAGCAAAATGGCGCGACCATCACCCAATTGCCCTGCCCATAAGCCAAATTGATGTCCGCTGTAAGCCGTTGAAATTGGGTTTGAAAAAGTCAGCGCTCCCACATTTAGTTGATTTCCTGCCAAAACCTCTAACCAATCAGGATCTTTTGGCACGTCATCATCCCCAAGCTCTAGGCCAATCAGCTTGGCGACAGAGGGTGAAAATGCAACCCAATAAGGATGGGGTAGCGGGGTAGGTGGGGTTGCTTGGCACACATCATCGCCACGAAGGGTAAACGGCATATTTGTATTCTATGGGCAATTCACAAGCGTCGCAGAAGCCTCTAAAATGACCCTATGACAAATAAAGTACAACTGAATGCGGCAACTCAGCTTGCCAACCTGGGCGAAGAGCTGAATGTCCCCTTTTTAAAACTACTTGGCGTGCGTCTTATTAGCGCTGAAATGGGTAAGGGCGAAATACTTTTAGCTCTTAAACCTGAGCACACCAATACTTGGGACGTAGCCCATGGCGGCGTATTGCTCACCCTCATGGATGTAGCCATGGCAGTTGCTGCTCGCTCTAGTGATCCTGGTGATCGCAGTGTGGTGACTGTAGAAATGAAGAATAATTTTATGCAGGCTGCTAATGGCATCTTGCGGGTTAAAGCAGATACTGTACGGCGCACAGCTACGATGGCCTTTTGTGAGGCTAAGCTCTACAACGATCAAGGTGAAATCTGCTGTATGTCAACAGGAACTTTTCAGTTTCTAAAACGCTTGGCAACTAAAAATGCAAATGGTGAACGAGTCATTAATGAGGACTCGCGCCAGAAAAAATAGTGCAGTGTTTGTTGAGCAGTTAGACGGAGAGGTTTGATCCTGGGGCGGCGCTGAGCTCTCCAGTAACAACGTCGTGGCCTACGGTGCCGTTTGCATCAAACCGTCTCTCAACCATCTCGAATTGACCATCTTTGCGAACACGCAAAATAGTACTCGAGCGTGTCCCGTAAGAAGGGGTCTTGATGAATGCAGCTGATAGTGCCTTCTCCCAATCTGGGTTGACACCAGTGCTAGGCAACTCCTGTGGGCTGGCTTCATGCGTATCGGCCAATACGCGTAAATAGTGATCCGCATTTTTAAGTTGACCACTATCCATGGCTAATCTTTGGGCGAACGCCGCAACCCGGTGATTCACTTTAGGCCATGGGGTATCGAGCATGGCATTGGATAGGCCATAGACCCCAGGGCTGAGGGACTGCTCAGGAAATACTTTTCTTGGGCGGATATTTTGACCCATCATGAGGCGATTGCTGACCCAATGCATTTCGGCATTTGCTGGATCACTCAGATCTGCCATCAATAAATTAAAGCCGTTGTATTGCTCGAAACGCTTGGAATTCTCTTGTATGTACGCATGTGGTTTGTGATGACCGGTCAGGTAGCGAAGACTGAGTTCGCCACGGGTTCTTGCGCCGGGATTTTTTTCGCTAGGCGATCTGACATTGGTGAGGGCAGCAAAGCGACCGGTCTTTGTAAAGCCCAGCCATGTTCCCGGGCTACCTAAAACATCCGCCCGATCCTTGCCAGCCAATAGGTGAGGGTGCTCTGACCACCAGCCCATAGGATCAGTGTCGCGTTCGTAAAACTCATCTCGATTCGCCGCGACCACCAAGGGGTAGTCTGGGTGAGATTTCCAGGCGAAGAGAATTAGGCACATAACATAATGAATTAATCGCTGGTGTTTAAATTTCTAATAAAGGATAAGGTAGTTGATCTATTTTTAACACAGGGCCATCAGAGTTACCCAAATGAATTTCTCCGGCCTCAAGAGCGTCTAACTTGCACTCCAGCTGAAAATCAATCCGATCTGAATTTTCTGGGTTAGCTGCAGCAAGAACCACCATGCCGCATGGTTGACTGGCATCACTATCTTGAAATAATTCCACGCCCGGTTTTGCAAGTTCTAGCAATGATGTGCTCGAGCTAGCGTGCGAGAGTTGCAATCTACGCTTTACTGCCCCGCGATATTGACTCCGAGCAACAATTTCCTGGCCTGGGTAACAGCCCTTCTTAAAATCCACGCCCGCAACAGATTCAAAGTTAACCATTTGGGGAACAAACTGCTCTTGGGTTGCCAACACAATACGTGGAATTGCACTCAATACCTCTAAGGAATTCCACTGACTTATTGAGATCTGATGAGCTGATGAAGTGGTGGATTCCGTTTTCCTTTTGGCAAAAAGCACTCGTTTAAAGGATTGATCTTTAGCCAAGACATCTGGGATTTGCAATGCGATGGAATCATTTGGCGTGGCTATAGATTCACTTCTCTGAACGTGTTGGTAGGATCCAAAAACCTCCCAGTCGCTTGATGCATCTACCACTTTGACTTTGGAGCGCAGCACGTACATCGATAATCGTTTGGCTGTGCTCGCCGCTATGTCTTTAGAAATAAATAATGCAAAACGGTCATCTGAATCTGCAGACTCTGGGAATAAACCCAGCCAAGCACTAGCCAAAAGTCGTCCCTTGGGGCTGCAGTAGCCAACTAAACGAACAGAATCCAATCCTTGTGCAATGCTGCCCAAGGCTGTGCGCCTCAGGCTAACTACGGAGTTACTCAATTGACTTTGGAGCAAAGTGGCGGCATCAGGTCCTTCAACAAGGATCAAGCCCCAATCAATCAGAGGGGTGGATCCATAGTTCAAGCTAGTCGTGTGCATTGGGATATTTTCTGGGCTTCGGGTCATGAGCTTTTATCATAGCCTGATGAGCAGAAAATTTCAGAGAAGAACTCTTTTTATAAAGCATTCAAATGGCGGCGCTTGGAAACCCTATGTTTTTTGCGTACTTGTCCTTATTGCCCTTGTATATGGGGCAATATTTTTGTGGCCCGTAGTTCCGTCTACATCGAATTTCCCTGAGGGAGCCTCATACAAGGTCAAGATCGCGCCTCAATCAGGTTTATCTGCAATTTCGAAACAATTATCAGATCAGGGCATATCAGCAAATATTGCGACCGTTCAGATTGCATCAAGGGCCTTGTTTGTAGGCTCCAAAATAAAACCGGGCACCTATTTATTTGCCCCTCGCGCCAGCCTGGGAAATATCTTGCTACAAGTTGCACGTGGTGATCGAGTTAGGGAGAGTCTAGCCATCATCCCTGGCATGACAATATGGCAGCTGAGAGCCCTAATAGACAAGCACCCAGCGCTAATTCATCAAACTAGAGGCATGAGCTCTAAGGAGCTCTTGCAGGCCATCGGCCTTTCTTATCCAGGTGATGAGGGTCTTTTTTATCCGGATACCTACATATTTGATCCAGATGACTCTGATATATCAATTTATCGAAGGGCTTCTCAGGCAATGCAAAAACAGCTATCGACTGCCTGGGAGCTAAGGGATTTAAAATCACCCGTCAAGACGCCTTACGAGCTACTTATTTTGAGCTCGATAGTGGAGAAAGAGACGGGGCGCTCCTGTGATAGATCCCTTGTTGCAGCGGTCTTTATAAACCGCCTGGATTTAAATATGCCATTGCAAACTGATCCAACCGTAATTTATGGCATTGGCCCTAAATTTGATGGCAATCTTCGAAAAACAGATTTACGCAAGGACAGTCCCTACAATACTTATATGCACAAAGGTTTACCGCCAACACCAATAGCCATGACGAGCAAAGAGTCGCTTCAGGCGGTGATTCATCCCGCAAAAAGTGATGCGATTTTTTTTGTGGCACGTGGTGATGGCAGTAGCCATTTCTCCAAAACCCTTAAAGAGCATGAAAGTGCCGTTGATCAATTTCAACGAAAACGTACTGCTCCTTCTAAATCCAATTAACGGCAACCGATATGACAGCTCAATTTCCAGGTTACTTCATTAGTTTTGAGGGTATTGATGGTGCCGGCAAAAGTACGCACATTGATTCTTTTGGTAGCTTGATTAAACAGCGCTACCCTGATCGCGAAGTTGTCATGACTCGTGAGCCTGGTGGCACTCCATTAGGTGAGCAACTCCGCACTTTATTGCTAGATGCCCCCATGAATTTAGAAACAGAGGCATTGCTCATGTTTGCTGCTCGTCGCGAACATATCGCACAAGTTATAGAGCCGGCATTAAAAGCTGGAAAAATTGTCATCTCCGATCGCTTTACGGATGCCAGCTTTGCATACCAGGGTGGTGGTCGCGGCTTAAGTTTAGAGAAGTTAAATGATCTTGAGCAATGGGTTCAGGGCCGCCCTGATGGTTCATTACTTCAGCCCAATCTGACGTTTCTATTTGATTTACCTGGCTCAATTGCAGAAGCTAGAAGATCGAAGGTGAGGGCGCCAGATAAATTTGAAAAGATGGACTTAGATTTTTTTGAAAAAGTCCGTCAAGAATATTTGCGTAGAGCCAAGGCAGATCCAAAACGTTTTTACTTGGTTGATGCCACAAAAACTCCAGAGGCTATTTGGAATGAGCTTGAGTCACTAAAGATCAATCTTTAAATGAGTGATGCGATGTTTCCACAAGAGCCGGCTAAAAAAATTGCTCCTTGGCTAGAGTCTGCCTGGAATGGCATTGACTTGGATGCATTTCCTAATGCAGTTTTGATTCATGGTCAATCGGGTATTGGCAAGTTTGAATTTTCTATTGAATTAGCCAAGGCGCTACTGTGTGAGACATCTTCCGGAGCAAAACCTTGCAATCAATGTGAGGCCTGTCGGTGGTTTGACTCTAGTAACCACCCTGACTTTATTGCCCTTGTGCCTGAAACGCACCGCAAGCTTTTACCCCATGCAGATTTTGAGGCGGATGCTGACTCACCTAAAAAGTCTAAATCTAGTCAAGCCGATGCTGATGGTGACGCACCCGAGAAAAAAGAAAAGAAAAGTATTTCTATTGAAGATGCTCGTAGCGCAATCGAAGGTCTCTCTATTGGCTCACATCGCGGTGGTAATCGAGTAATTTTGGTTTACCCGCTTGAGATGCTGAGATCAGATTCTGCCAATACCCTGCTCAAATCCCTTGAGGAGCCACCAAAAAATACAATCTTCATCTTGCTGGCAGATCGCCTCGATCGCGTCTTGCCTACAATTCGCTCGCGTTGCCGTTTGTTATCTGCGCCACGACCAGATCGATTGACGGGATTAAATTGGTTGCGCGCTGAACTGGGCAAGATCCCCAGTTTAAAAATGAGTGATGCCGATGTCGAGTCTATATATGACGAGCAGGGCGGCGCACCCTATGCTGTTTTAGATTCCTTAATTGCGCGCCACAATCAGGATGATAAAGATGAGCTCACTATTGCCATTCAAGCATCGCGATATTTATTGCAGGCAATGTCACAAGGTGCTCGCATTAATTGGTTGGATGCGGCGGACAAGACCCAAAAAGCGCGCTATTCAGCATTGTTAGCCACCATGCAACGCTGGGTTTCTGACTTGCAAAGTTGCGCGCAAATGGGTTCACCTCGCTACTATCCTAAGCATGAGGCTGCAATTAAGAGCCTTGTTCAGCAAGCGAACCTTCCTAAGTTACTCCGCTTTTGGAAGTCTTTAATACAGGCGCGTCGTCATGAAAATCACCCCTTAGCCACCCGTATACAGCTTGAAGCATTGCTTTCTCAATACCAGCAGGTATTTGAAGACTAAAATGGTGAGTCATGTTTATAGACTCACATTGCCATCTCGATTTCCCTGAATTTCAAAGCCGTCTACCTGAGGTTTTGTCTAATATGGCTGCCTCCAAGGTTAGCCATGCCTTGTGCGTTTCGGTAGATATTCCCGATTTTCCTAAGGTAAGAAAACTTGCCGAGGATCACTTCCATTTGTATGCCTCTGTTGGTGTGCATCCAGATTATGAAGATACGCCGGAGCCGAGTTTTGAATTCTTGGTTGAAGAGGCAAAACATCCCAAAATCATTGCCATTGGTGAGACAGGGCTTGATTACTATCGTATGGGTGATCGTAGCTATGAATCTATGGAGTGGCAAAGAGCGCGCTTTAGGACCCACATACGAGCTGCCATTGCATCTAAAAAGCCTCTCATCATTCACACTCGTGCATCTTCAGCCGATACTCTCAGAATCCTTAAAGAGGAGGGTGCCGATCAAATTGGTGGGGTGATGCATTGTTTTACAGAGAGCACCGAAGTTGCCAAGGCAGCCATGGAAATGGGCTTTTACATCTCTTTTTCTGGGATTGTGACTTTTAAGAGCGCCAAGGATCTTCAGGAAACCTGTAAACAGGTGCCTTTAGACCGCATGCTCATTGAGACCGATTCTCCGTATCTAGCTCCAATTCCTTATCGCGGCAAGACTAATGAACCCGCCTGGGTCTCTAAAGTCGGAGAATTTGTTGCTGATTTAAAGGGGGTTCCTGTTGAGTTGCTAGCCGACCAAACCTCAAGAAACTTTTTCCAATGTTTTCAGATAAATAGAGCTATTTCATGAGAAATTCATTTAAATTAAATCTGGCTTTCAGCATCTTCACTTGCTGTATATCTAGCCTAGTTTTAGCCCAAACAGCAGATCAAGTAGATGACTTCACTAAGGCAGCGAAGTTTGATGATGTTTCAGA
>NZ_NCJB01000439.1:0-1620 GCF_002282275.1 Polynucleobacter sp. 39-46-10
CGATCAAGAAGATGATGTTGATAGTCTTGATGATGAAGAAATCGAGCAAGAGTATCAGCCCGAGCACTCAGTGCAGTGGCTCAAAAGATTAGACGACTGATTTCATAAAACAAGTCCCATGAGTAATCCATCTAGCAATCTTCCTAAGCTACCTTTAGGCCCATCGCCTAAGAGAGCTACACGTCAAGCAATGATTGCTTGGAAAACCAACATCATTACTGTTGGTGGCGATGCGCCAGTACGCGTCCAATCCATGACCAATACCGATACCGCTGATGCTATTGCTACCGCAATACAGGTGAAAGAGTTAGCTCGCGCAGGATCGGAGATGGTGCGTATTACGGTAGACACACCAGCTGCGGCTGAAGCGGTGCCCTATATTCGTGAACAGTTAGACAAGATGGATGTCTTAGTCCCATTGATTGGCGACTTCCATTACAACGGCCACACCTTATTGAATGAGTATCCAGAGTGCGCCAAAGCTTTATCCAAGTACCGCATTAATCCTGGTAATGTGGGTAAGGGCGCTAAACGCGATCCACAATTTGCGCAAATGATCGAAGCGGCATGCAAGTATGACAAGCCCATTCGGATTGGTGTGAACTGGGGTAGCTTAGATCAAGACTTGCTAGCTAGCATTATGGATAGTAATGCCGCATTGCCTGAACCGAAGACTGCGCAGGAAGTCATGATCGAGGCATTAATTCAGTCGGCATTGCAGTCTGCAGAAAAGGCTGTGGAGTTCGGCATGAACCCCAATCAAATTTTGCTGTCTTGTAAGGTCAGCAATGTGCAAGATTTGGTGGCCGTGTATCGCGATCTGTCTCGTCGTTCCGATTACCCATTGCATTTAGGTCTCACCGAAGCAGGCATGGGAAGCAAAGGCATTGTGTCTTCAACAGCAGCGATGGGCATCTTGTTGCAAGAGGGCATTGGTGACACGATTCGAGTCTCTCTGACTCCTGATCCAGGTGCCCCGCGTGAGAATGAAATTATTGTTGCCCAGGAAATTTTGCAAACCATGGGCTTGCGTAATTTCACCCCGATGGTGATTGCATGCCCTGGTTGCGGCAGAACGACCAGCACCACTTTCCAAGAGTTGGCTGCGAATATTCAATCCTATCTGCGTCAACAAATGCCGGTCTGGAAAAAAACCCATCCTGGTGTTGAAGCAATGAATGTTGCAGTTATGGGTTGCATCGTCAATGGTCCGGGCGAGAGTAAACACGCTAATATCGGTATCTCTTTACCGGGTACTGGCGAGACTCCTGCAGCTCCAGTGTTCGTGGATGGGGTCAAAGTCAAGACTTTGCGTGGCGAGAATATTGCCCAAGAGTTTCAGGTGATTGTGGACGATTACGTCAACCAACATTACGCTCCTAAATAAGAGCTAAAGCCAGTAAGAATAAAAAACAAGAACAATAAAGAAATACAAAACAAGCGTACAACATGACAGACCAGATCAACTCCTCTAAAGCTCAAAAGATTCAGAAAATTAATGGCGTTCGTGGCATGAATGATCTCTTGCCAGCTGATGCTGTGCAGTGGACACATTTAGAGCATGTTTTGCGTGATCTCACTCGAGCCTATGGCTATGAGTTCTTGCGCACCCCGATTGTC
>NZ_NCJB01000069.1:0-11052 GCF_002282275.1 Polynucleobacter sp. 39-46-10
TCAATGTCGAAAGTGACTTGGGATGACTATGTTGGCGAGGGTGTAATCAAGGCAATTGAAGTAACAAAAGATATTGGCGGCACCGATCAAATTAATGTACTCGGCTTTTGTGTTGGTGGCACCTTAACCTCTACTGCTTTAGCAGTTTTGGCGGCACGTAAAAAAGATTATGTTGCTAGCTTAACTTTACTTACTACCTTATTAGATTTCACCGACACTGGTATTTTGGATGTGTTTATCGACGAAGGTATGGTGAAGTTGCGCGAGAGCACCATTGGCGGTGAGGGCGGTCACTTCGGGATGATGTCTGGTTTAGATCTGGGCAACACTTTCTCATTTTTACGTCCAAATGATTTGGTCTGGAATTATGTTGTCGAGAATTACTTAAAAGGCAATTCTCCACCCCCATTTGATTTGCTCTATTGGAATGGCGACTCTACCAATCTTCCTGGTCCGATGTATTGCTGGTATCTACGTCACACCTATCTGCAAAATGAATTAATTAAACCAGGCAAGCTCATTGTTTGTGGTGAAAAGGTGGACTTAGGCAAGATCACTGTCCCAGCCTATATTTATGCATCGCATGACGACCACATCGTGCCTTGGAAGTCAGCTTATGAGTCAACTCATATCCTAAAGGGCAAGAATCGTTTTGTACTTGGTGCATCAGGACATATTGCTGGTGTGATTAACCCACCAGCAAAAAATAAGCGTCATTATTTTGAGAACAATAAATTAGCCAAAACTGCGGACGAGTGGCTTGCTGCAGCAAAAGATATTAAGGGTAGTTGGTGGCCTAACTACGCTAAATGGCTAGAACAGTTTGGTGGCAAGAAAATTAAAGCTAGCAAAACGTTTGGTAATGCACAGTACAAAAAACTAGAAGCAGCGCCTGGTAAGTACGTGAAAGAAAAAGTATCCGCTGCTCAATAATATTTTCATAAGGGGAAATACATGTCTCAAAAAATTGCTTACGTCACTGGCGGTATGGGTGGTATTGGTACTGCTATTTGTCAGCGCCTTGCCAAAGATGGATTTAAGGTCATCGCTGGTTGCGGTCCAAATTCCCCGCGTAAAGATCGTTGGCTTGGCGAGCAAAAGGCTTTGGGTTATGACTTCATTGCCTCCGAGGGTAATGTTTCTGACTGGGACAGTACTGTTGCTGCCTTTGATAAGGTGAAAGCTGAAGTGGGGCGTGTTGACGTTCTGGTGAATAACGCTGGTATTACTAAAGATAGCGTATTTCGCAAAATGACCCCGGAGCAGTGGAAGGCAGTGATTGATACCAACCTCAATTCTTTATTCAATGTCACCAAGCAAGTGGTGGATGGCATGGCTGATAACGGCTGGGGTCGCATCATCAACATATCATCTGTAAATGGTCAGAAAGGTCAGTTTGGCCAATCTAACTATTCAACTGCAAAAGCAGGCTTGCACGGATTTACGATGGCCTTGTCACAAGAATTGGCCTCTAAAGGGGTGACTGTAAACACGGTTTCTCCAGGTTATATCGGTACAGACATGGTTAAGGCAATCCGTGAAGATGTCTTAGAGAAGATTGTTGCTGGTGTACCCGTTAAGCGTTTAGGCACTCCGGAAGAAATCGCTTCGATTTGCTGCTGGATTGCCTCGGTTGATGGTGGCTACGCTACTGGCGCTGACTTCTCCCTTAATGGCGGTCTGCATACAGGCTAAAGACCTAATAAATGCGATTTTAGTGGTCTGCTCATCGGCATATTTACCTTCAGGTCAAACTAGGGATAAACTATGCCGATGTTGCATTGCAGTACCGAGATTTAGGAAAAAAATACATGGCCACACGTTCCAAGAAAGCCGGCGACAGCCGCTTGATTAAGAAGTATCCCAATCGTCGTTTATACGACACTCAAACTAGCACTTATGTAACGCTGGCTGATATTAAAAATTTAGTGATGGCAGGCGATGCTTTTAGCGTTGTTGATGCCAAAACTGAAGATGATCTAACACGTAATATTTTGCTACAAATTATTTTGGAAGAAGAAGCCGGTGGTGCACCGGTATTTTCTACTCAAATGCTTTCACAAATCATTCGCTTTTATGGAAACTCCATGCAAGGTTTGATGGGCAGCTATCTTGAAAAGACGATGCAATCTTTTGTCGATATCCATAATAAGCTGGGCGATCAAACTCAGGGCTTGGGTGCAGGCAGCACTCCTGAAGCTTGGGCCAAGATGATGAATCTGCAAAACCCAATGATGCAAGGCTTAATGGGTAGCTATATGGAGCAGAGCAAAGATCTCTTTGTAAAGATGCAAGAGCAAATGCAGAGTTTCCCATTTACTGGGCAACCTAATAAAACAGAAAAAGAATAGTTGTGGTGGGTAAAGTTGGTTTTGTTTCCTTGGGTTGTCCCAAGGCATTGGTGGATTCTGAACTCATCCTCACTCAATTAAGCGCTGAGGGTTACGAGACTGCTAAGGATTATTCTGGCGCCGATCTGGTAGTTGTGAATACCTGTGGCTTTATCGATTCGGCTGTAGAAGAAAGTCTTGCAGCTATTGGCGAGGCTTTATCTGAAAACGGTAAAGTAATTGTTACCGGCTGCTTAGGTGCCCGAAAAAATGCAGACGGCAGCGACCTCATCCAGAGCATTCACCCTAAAGTCCTTGCCGTTACAGGACCTCACGCCACCCAAGAGGTAATGCAGGCTATTCACTTGCATTTACCAAAGCCACATGATCCGTTTACCGATTTGCTGCCGCCTATTGGTGTCAAGCTCACGCCGAAGCATTATGCGTATCTGAAAATCTCAGAAGGATGCAATCACCGCTGTACTTTTTGCATCATCCCTAGCATGCGCGGCGATCTTGTGTCACGCCCCATAGGTGAAGTGTTGCTGGAGGCAAAAAAACTATTTGAGTCAGGCGTAAAAGAATTATTGGTTGTTTCGCAGGATACGAGTGCCTATGGTGTTGACATTCAATATCGCACTGGCTTTTGGGGCGGCAAGCCCGTTAAGACGCGCATGTTTGATTTGGTCAATGCCTTAAATCAGATTGCGAGAGAGCATCAAGCTTGGGTTCGCCTCCACTATGTTTATCCTTATCCCCACGTCGATGATGTTCTGCCTTTAATGGCGGAATTTGCCGATCATGGCTACGGCGTACTTCCTTATCTAGATATTCCTTTGCAACACGCCCATCCAGATGTACTCAAACGCATGAAGCGTCCCGCCAGCGGAGAAAAGAATATCGAGCGCATTCAGGCATGGCGTGCAGCTTGTCCTGACTTGGTGATTCGAAGCACCTTTATTGCTGGTTTCCCTGGTGAAACAGAAGAAGAGTTTGAATATCTTTTGAATTTCTTGGATGAAGCGCAAATTGATCGTGCCGGCTGTTTTGCTTATTCGCCAGTTGATGGCGCTACTGCCAATGCTTTGGATAATCCCGTGCCCGATGAAGTGCGTGAAGATCGCCGGGCTCGTTTTATGGCCAAGGCCGAAGAAATCTCAATCAAGCGACTTGCTAAAAAAATAGGCAAGAGGGTTCAGGTCATTATTGATCGCGTGGATGATTCCGGTGGAATTGGTAGAGCTATTGGCGATGCCCCTGAAATTGATGGTTTGGTAAGGGTTTTACCTCCAAGCAAGCCTTCAAAGCGCTATCGCGCTGGTGAGATTATCAAGGCAACAGTTATTAGCTCCCAAGGGCATGACCTAATAGCCGAAACTTGACTATTAGAATAAAAATAGTGTTTTGGCCTATTATTGGGGTCAATATTTTGCCTAATTTGGCACCGTAAGGGGGATTGATATGAGTCGTGATGTCGTCGTTTTAAGCGCTGTACGTTCAGCAATTGGTACTTTTAATGGATCACTGAGTAGCCTTGAGCCATCTGAGCTCGGTGGTATTGTGATGAAAGAAGCGGTGGCTCGCTCTGGGGTAGATCCAGCCTTAATTAATTACATTACTGTAGGCAACACCATTCCTACTGATAACCGTTATGCCTATGTAGCTCGTGTTGCCTCTATTCAAGCTGGTCTCCCAATGGAATCTGTTGCGATGGCCCTGAATCGTTTATGCAGCTCTGGCTTGCAAGCGATCGTGACGACTGCTCAACAAATTATGTTGGGCGATTGTGATTACGGTATCGGCGGTGGTGTTGAGGTGATGTCTCGAGGCATGTATGGTTCCCCAGCAATGCGCAGCGGTGCGCGTATGGGTGATACCAAAATGATTGACTTGATGGTGTCTGTATTGACTGATCCATTTGGCGTTGGTCACATGGGTGTTACTGCAGAGAACCTCGTTGAGAAATGGAAGCTTACTCGCGAAGAGCAGGACGCTCTTGCAGTGGAGTCACATCGTCGTGCTGCACATGCAATCAAAGAGGGGCGCTTCAAATCTCAAATCGTTCCAATCACGATCAAAACTCGCAAGGGTGATGTAGTGTTTGATACGGACGAGCATTGCAAACCAGACACCACAATGGAAACTTTGGCGAAGATGAAAGCGGTCTTTAAAAAAGAGGGTGGTAGCGTTACTGCGGGTAATGCATCCGGCATTAATGACGGAGCTGCATTCTTTGTATTGGCTGAAGCTGAGGCAGCTAAGAAGGCCGGTCATAAGCCAATCGCTCGCTTAGTTTCTTACGCTATTGCTGGCGTACCTAACCACATTATGGGTGAAGGTCCAATCCCTGCAACGAAGATCGCTCTGGAGCGCGCTGGCTTGAAATTAGATCAAATCGATGTAATCGAATCCAATGAAGCGTTCGCTGCACAAGCCTTGGCAGTTACTAAAGCTTTGGGCTTAGATCCAGCCAAGACCAACGTAAACGGTGGAGCCATTGCATTAGGTCATCCAATCGGTTGCTCTGGTGCCGCAATTGCTACCAAAGCGATTCACGAGTTACATCGCGTTCAAGGTAAATATGCTTTGGTAACGATGTGTATTGGTGGTGGACAAGGCATTGCTACTATTTTTGAGCGCCTCTAATTAGCGCTTATTTACTGCTCGCGCCTGACTTTAAGTGAGCTAGGCAATCAGTAGTAAGGCAGCATCTAAGCCGACTCGGTCAAAAGCCGCGTCGGCTTTTTCTTTGACGATGGGTTTTGCTTTGTAGGCAACACTGATGCCAGAGCCAAGCATCATCGGTATATCGTTGGATCCGTCGCCCATGGTGATGGAGTTCTTTTTATGGCAATTCATCAGAAGGCAGGCTTGCTCTAGAAAAGCATTTTTAGCTGCGCCATCAACGATATCGCCAATAACTTTACCCGTAAGTTTGCCGTCGACGATTTCTAAAGTATTTGCTTGGGTTTGCTTAAAGCCCAACTCCTTCCGTAGCTTTTCGGTAAAAAAGGTAAAGCCACCAGAAACAAGCAATGTATAAAGTCCACTTGTATTTGCACCAGTAAGCAATTCAGCGGCGCCAGGATTTGGTCGTAAACGCTCTTTGTAAACTGAATCCAATACATCGGCAGAAACACCCTCTAGAAGGGCTACGCGTCTGCGCAAGCTTTCTTTAAAGTCTTTAATCTCACCACGCATAGTGGCTTCCGTAATTTCTGAAACTGCAGCTTTCTTTCCTGTGAAATCTGCAATCTCATCAATACACTCAATATTAATCAGGGTGGAGTCCATGTCCATCGCCAACACCTTCACTTCATCCGCGTTAAATCCTGGTGATAGAAAAGCCAAATCTGCTTCATGGGCAGCGGCAATATCGCGCATAGCAACTCTTGCTTCAGGCAACAGGTCCTGCGAGCAAATCCAGCGTGCAGTGAAATATTTTGAATCAGCTTTTTCTTTATCGTACTTAGAAATATCCATCCCCAAGACTTTTGCATGCTCAATAAACGCAGTGTTTAATTCTGCAGGGATGGGAGTATTTGCAAGGGCTACAAGTGTAAGGTGGCTAGACATAGTTGGTAGGCGATAAAAAATTAATTGACTTGAGCAGTATTGAGCATGGCAGATTCATTCAGGCTTCTGAGAATTCTTCTAATATGGTCTAGGCGTTGCTCTAGCTTCTCAAAATCTTTCTCTTTTTGGGGGAGAATTTTTAACTTATCTTGCCCATTGAGTTGGATGTACTTTGACGACTGAATCAATTGAATGATTTTCATCGGATCAATCGGAGGATTTGGGATGAATTGAATTTGAATTGACGTTGGGCTGGCATCAATCTTTTTAATGCCAAAGCCTTCCATTTCCAGGCGCAAGCGATGGGTTTCATATAGAGATTTAGCCTGGTCAGGCAATTCCCCATAGCGATCAACAAGCTCTTCACGCAAGCCCATGAGTTCAGAGAAGTCGTTTGTACCTGCAAAGCGCTTGTACATGGAGAGTCTCTCATGTACATCAGGGCAATAGTCATTTGGAAAGAGGGCGGGCACACCCAAATTCACATCAGTAGTGGCCTGAAGTGGAGAAAGCAAGTCTGGCTCTTTGCCGCTGCGCAGAGATTTGACGGCGCGATTGAGCATCTCGGTATAAAGCTGAAATCCAATCTCGTGGATTTCCCCAGATTGTTTATCGCCTAAGACTTCGCCGGCACCACGAATTTCTAAATCATGCATCGCCAAATAAAAACCAGAGCCCAGTTCTTCCATGGCTTGAATCGCATTTAAACGCAGTTGAGCTTGCTTACTAAGCACCTCAGGGTCTGGCACAAGCAAGTAGGCATAAGCCTGGTGGTGGGATCGACCAACGCGACCACGTAACTGATGCAATTGCGCCAAGCCAAACTTATCCGCACGATGCATGATGATGGTGTTGGCAGTTGGAACGTCAATACCCGTTTCGATAATGGTGGTACACAACAGGATATTGGTGCGTTGAGTCACAAACTCACGCATGACCGATTCCAATTCACGCTCGTGCATTTGGCCGTGCGCTACGCTAATACTTGCTTCTGGAATAAGTTCTTGTAATGCATGTTTACGGTTCTGAATCGTTTCAACTTCGTTATGCAGGAAGTAAACCTGCCCACCCCGCTTAATCTCACGAAGGACTGCTTCGCGAATAACGCCATCACCCTCGCGTCGTACAAAAGTTTTAATGGCTAGGCGTTTTTGTGGCGCGGTAGCAATGATGGAGAACTCACGCAAGCCCTCCATAGCCATACCGAGAGTTCTTGGAATGGGGGTGGCAGTCAAAGTCAGAATATCGACCTCAACACGTAATGCTTTGAGCGCATCTTTTTGTCGCACACCAAAGCGATGCTCTTCATCCACAATCACCAATCCTAAATTAGCGAACTGTGTTTCTTTTGATAGCAACTTATGTGTACCAATAATGATGTCAGCCTCACCTTTAGCAATTGCTTCTAGTGCTGCATTAATTTCTTTAGTAGTTTTAAAACGTGACAGCTCAACAATACGCACGGGCCAATCTGCAAAGCGATCTTTCCAGGTGGCGACATGTTGTTCAGCGAGCAGGGTGGTTGGGGCCAAAATGGCCACTTGCTTACCGCCCATCACTGCAACAAAGCTGGCGCGTAGAGCAACCTCAGTTTTACCAAAACCCACATCTCCACACACCAGTCTATCCATCGGTGTGCCACTAGTCATATCGCCAATCACTGCGGCAATGGCGTTAGCTTGATCCGGCGTTTCCTCAAAGCCAAAGCTTTCTGCAAAAGCAGCATAATCATGAGCGGAGAATTCAAAGGCATGACCTTTACGAATTGCTCTGGCTGCATACAGACTTAATAGCTCTGCAGCAGTATCACGAATTTGTTGAGCAGCTTTACGTCTCGCTTTATCCCACTGACCAGAACCTAATTGATGCAATGGTGCTGAGTCAGGATCCGAGCCTGCGTAACGCGTCACCATCTGCAACTGCTGAACTGGCACGTAAAGAGTGGCATCTTTGGCGTAGACCAAGTGCAAGAACTCTTCAAAAATGGGTTCTTCTTTTGGCGGCGCTAAATTCAGAAGTACTAAACCTTGATAGCGACCAATGCCATGATCAGAGTGAACAACGGGATCGCCAATCTTAAGCTCAGACAAATCTTTGAAGAGCATGTCTGGATCAGCGCTCTCGCTATCTTTGCCTTTCCGCCTTTGACGGGCGGTAGTGGTAAAGAGTTCTGCCTCGGTAACAACGATGAGGTTTTCGGATGGCCAGGTAAATCCATTAAAGAGTTGCGCCGTGACCAGGCCAAATAGCTCATCACTCTTAATAAAATCAGCAACACCTTCAAAACCTTCTGGCTTTAATGGGTAGAGTGGTTTGCCATTCTGGCCAGCAACTGAATTACTCTCTTCAAAAAGTTGGCGAATGGATTCTTTACGACCATTGCTATCGCTACAAATGAGTATGCGAACTTTTTCTTTTGAGACTAATGCACGCAAGCGATTAATCGGATCAGCATCACGGCGATGCACTGCCAAATCGGGCACAGCTAAAAATTGTGGGGCTTCTTTTGCTTCTTTATCAGGCTCTTTATCCAATGCCAGACGAGCATTGGGTTTGACTGCCGTAAAGAATTGATCCACATCCAGAAATAACTCTGCTGGCGGAAGAATGGGGCGATCAAGATCGTGCTTTAAGAATTCATATCTAGAGATCGTGTCTTTCCAAAAGCCCTTAATAGATTCCTCAATATCACCAATGCTGACTAGCCAAACAGGATCTCCTGAGCGGGGGAAATAATCAAAGACCGTCGATGACTCTTCAAAGAAGAGCGGCAAATAGGATTCGATACCAGCGCTAGGAATACCGAGGTTGGCATCTTTATAAATTGAGCAACGGGTTGGGTCACCCTCAAATACTTCGCGCCACCTACCGCGAAAGGCGGTACGTGAAGCATCATCAAATGGAAACTCATGGCCCGGCAATAGGCGAACTTCTTTAACTGGATAAAGGCTTCGTTGGGTATCGGGATCAAAAGCCCGAATTTGTTCAATCTCATCGCCAAAAAGATCCAGTCGATACGGTAGGCTGGAGCCCATCGGAAACAAGTCAATCAAGCCACCACGAATACTGTATTCGCCGGGGCGCATTACTGAGCTAACGGGGTCGTAACCAGCCTGTTGCAATTGAAGCTTTAGAGCCGCTTCATTGAGCTTGTCACCTTGCCTAAAAAAGAAGGTATGACCTGATAAGAAGTTTGGCGGTCCTAATTTTTGCAGTGCAGTGGTAATCGGCACCAAGACAATGTCGCAACTACCGTTCAGTAATTCATAAAGCGTTGCCAGACGTTCTGAGACCAAATCTTGATGTGGTGAGAAATGGTCATACGGCAGAATTTCCCAATCGGGTAGCAGTCGCGTCTTGAGCTGCGGAGCAAAAGCGGGGATTTCCTCTAATAGGCGCTGGGCTTCTTGCGCCTGAGCACAAAAGATGACCATGACCGAGAACTCAGATCGATAGCGCAGCGCAGATTGGGCGATTAATGCGGCATCAGAAGACCCGACTAGGCCAGAAAAGGTAAAGCGCTGCCCAGCCCGGGGTGCAGGTATGGGGGGCGCTAGTTTTAATGCATCAGACATCTGCGCTCATTATAGAATCAGGCATGCGCCTTGGAAATCAATCTTCACAGTCTTCAGTTCAATGTCACGCCTTATTGCCAACGGCAGGCACGGGATCAAGACTTGGTGGACTTTTGCCAAAGCAGTTTCAGGAATTGGCGGGTAAGCCGATGCTTTCCTATGCTTTAGAGGCATTTGTTGAGACCCCAGAAATTGCTTCGATTTGGGTTGGCGTCAGTCCTAGCTTTATCGACAATCCCATCTTAAATAAGTTTTCCAGCAAATCTGCCTCCATTCAATTTCTTGCGAGCGGCGGCCAAACTCGACAAGAAACCGTCAGAAATACTCTGGCAGGCATGCTCAAAGCTGGTATTCCAGAAACTGATTGGGTCCTGGTCCATGACGCAGCCCGACCTGGAATCTCTCCAGAGCTGATTCAAAAATTGATACATGCTGTGACTCAAGCGGGTGAGGGCGGCCTCTTGGCAATGCCATTGGCCGACACCCTGAAAATGACCGATGCTAACTCTGCTATTGCTGGCAATCCCAATAGGGCGATGAAGACCATTTCTCGAGATCATCTATGGAAGGCTCAAACACCCCAGATGTTTGGTTTAAAGCGCCTGCATGATGCAATTGAAGAGGGAATCCGTCTAGAGGCGGATATTACGGACGAGGCTAGCGCTATGGAGCTCTCAGGCTCTAACCCTTTACTGATAGAGGGCGCAACGCGAAACTTCAAGGTAACTCACCCAGCCGATTGGGATTTAATGCAAACCATTCTGCTTTATCAAGATCAGAAAAAGACCGCCTTATGACCTCAAATATGTCACATATCCCCCAATTTCGCATTGGCCAGGGTTATGACGTCCATGCCCTTGTTGAGGATCGCAAACTAATCTTGGGCGGCATTCACATTCCCAACGATAAAGGCCTGCTGGGTCATTCCGATGCAGATGCTTTATTGCATGCTTTAACCGATGCGCTACTGGGAGCTGCGGGCTTGAATGATATTGGCCAGTTATTTCCGGATACAGATCCCCAGTTTAAGGATATGGATAGCCGTATTTTGCTCAGAGCTGCCCTTCAAAAGGTTCAGGCAGCTGGTTTTCATGTCGGGAATGTGGATGCAACGATTATTTGTCAAAGTCCCAAATTAGCCACTTTTTTACCGGATATGGTCCGTAATATCGCAGCAGATTTAGCGGTTACACCAAGCCATGTCAACCTCAAGGCCAAAACGAATGAATCACTTGGTCATTTAGGGCGAGGCGAGGGCATTGCGGTCCATGCTGTGGCTTTGCTCTATATGGTCTAAATATCCTCCAAAACCGCTAAGCATTGTAGAATTACGGTCTTTAGAGTGAAGCTTCAGCTCGGTAGTGTTTGCGGAATTCGCGCGAGGATGGCGAAATTGGTAGACGCACCAGGTTTAGGTCCTGACGCCAGCAATGGTGTGGGGGTTCGAGTCCCCCTCCTCGCACCACAAGATAGCTACTTGGCTTGGGCTTCACATATTCTGATTTTCAATTAAGAGACGAGAATGGCTGTGCAGATAGAAAATTTAGGTCAGTTAGACCGCAAAGTGACCT
>NZ_NCJB01000070.1:0-10996 GCF_002282275.1 Polynucleobacter sp. 39-46-10
TTAATAAATGCTTCAGATGCTGCTCGAGCCCATGAGCTTACTGGTTGAAGTAAAGCTTTTTGAAATTCATGTAACTGATATAGCATGTTGCCTCCTGATAATTCAGTGTAACCGCTTATTGCGCGTTGTTAAGCTAATACGCGGGCGATTGCTTTGGCTACCTTATCAATATTTTTGGTATTGAGAGCAGCCACACAAATACGGCCTGTGGAGAGGGCATAAATGCCATCCTCTTTTTGCAAGCGTTCTACTTGCTCAGCTGTGAGGCCTGAATAAGAGAACATGCCACGCTGAGCTTCAATAAAAGCAAAGTCTTGCTTAACGCCAGCAGCGGCGAGTTTTTGTACAAGCCCTTGACGCATTGCTTTGATGCGATCACGCATTTCAGCTAATTCATCTTCCCAAAGCTGTCTGAGTTCTGGTGAATTCAGAACGGCAGCCGCAATGGCAGCGCCATGAGTTGGAGGATTGGAGTAGTTCGTACGAATCACACGCTTCAACTGAGAAAGTACGCGAGTAGATTCATCTTTGCTTTGAGTCACGATAGACAATGCCCCAACTCGCTCACCATAAAGTGAGAATGATTTAGAGAAAGAGCTTGAAACAAAGAATGACATGCCAGATTCAGCGAATAAGCGAACAGCAATGCCATCCTGCTCAATGCCAGCAGCAAAGCCTTGGTAGGCCATATCTAAAAATGGAATGAGTTGCTTTGCTTTACAAATAGCAATTACTTGACGCCATTGCGCTTCAGTGATGTCAGCACCAGTTGGGTTGTGGCAGCAAGCGTGCAACAAAACTGTAGTGAACTTTGGGAAAGATTCTAAAGACTTCACCATGCCATCAAAATCAACACCACGAGTCTTGCTATCAAAATAGGCGTACTCAACAACTTCAAATCCCGCGGATTCAAAAATGCCGCGGTGGTTTTCCCAGGTTGGGTTGCTGATTGCACAAGGCGCATTCAAATTGAGGCGCTTAATAAAGTCTGCGCCAACGCGTAATGCGCCAGTGCCACCAAGGCACTCAGCAGTTACAACGCGACCATCTTTAATGAGTGAGGAATCGGCGCCGAACAATAGGTTCTGTACTGCGCTGTTATATGGGTTAGGGCCTTCGATTGGAATATAGCTACGCGGAGAGTGCTTGGCCACAATAGCCTCCTCAGCCTTAATAACCGCTTTCAAAAGAGGTACCTTGCCTTCATCGGTGTAATAGACGCCAACACCTAGGTTGACCTTGTCTGCGCGTTGATCGGCGACATAGGCTTCTGTGAGGCCAAAAATAGGGTCTTTAGGGGCTAGCTGGACGGAAGTAAAAAGGTTCATTTGGGGATCGAAATGGGGAGGTAATTTAGTTTAAAAGAGGTATTTCAGTATTAATTGACGTTAAATTCAGTTGGATTTAGTTTAAATGGCTGTTTTTGAGTCTAGATTCAACTATTTCCAAATAAAAACGGCAAAATCAGTGTTTGTAAAAAATTCGCTGTGAACTAATAGTCACAGGTGAAATGATAGCTGAGATGCCCCCTAAGTTGCCTAAAAGTCCCTCAAATTCTAAAGTTGCCGAAAGTAAGAAAAGCCCCGTGGCTGATCCTTTGGGCGAGGTAGGTCACAACCTGGATCCAGCTAAGTTCGTTTCTTTCCCAGATTCTCCATTTCAGCTTTATCAGCCATTCTCGCCCGCAGGGGATCAACCGGCCGCTATTGATGCTCTGGTAGCCGGAATTGAGGATGGATTGACCTTCCAGACCCTTTTAGGGGTTACTGGTTCAGGTAAAACCTTCACGATGGCCAATGTGATTGCAAGGACAGGTCGTCCTGCGATCATTTTTGCCCCTAATAAGACCTTGGCCGCCCAGCTTTACAGCGAGTTTCGGGAGTTTTTCCCCAAAAATGCAGTGGAGTATTTCGTCAGTTACTACGACTACTACCAACCAGAAGCCTATGTCCCAACGCGAGATTTGTTTATTGAAAAAGATTCATCAATCAATGAACACATCGAGCAAATGCGATTGTCTGCTACCAAGAGTTTGTTAGAGCGTCGAGATGTCATCATCGTAGCTACTGTCTCGGCAATTTATGGTATCGGTAATCCAGGCGACTATCACAGCATGGTGATGACTTTGCGTCCTGGTGACAAGATGAGCCAGCGTGATATTTTGATGCGTCTAATTGCGATGCAGTACGACCGCAATGAAACCGATTTCAAGCGCGGAGTTTTCCGAGTACGGGGCGACACGATTGATATCTTCCCAGCCGAGCATAATGAATTGGCAGTACGTGTTGAACTCTTTGATGATGTCATTGAGAGTTTGCAATTCTTTGACCCGCTTACTGGAAAAATTCGTCAGAAGATTCCGCGCTTTACTGTTTATCCCAGTTCACACTATGTAACGCCGCGTGACACAGTTTTGAAAGCGATTGAAACGATCAAGGCTGAACTACGGCTTCGCTTAGATGAATTCGTTAAGGACGGCAAGTTAGTAGAGGCCCAGCGTCTAGAGCAGCGCACTCGCTTTGATTTGGAGATGCTCAATGAATTGGGTTTCTGTAAGGGGATTGAGAACTACTCCCGCCACCTCTCTGGCGCTATGCCGGGTGAGGCGCCACCTACCTTGGTGGACTACCTGCCAAATGATGCCTTGATGTTCTTGGATGAGAGTCATGTTCTGATTGGACAGCTTAATGCTATGTACAACGGAGACAAGTCTCGCAAACATACCTTGGTGGAGTTTGGTTTTCGCTTGCCTTCGGCGATGGATAACCGACCACTCAAGTTCACTGAGTTTGAGATGAAGATGCGTCAAACAGTTTTTGTTTCCGCTACGCCAGCTGATTACGAAAATACGCACACCGGACAAGTGGTAGAGCAAGTGGCCAGACCAACTGGATTAGTTGATCCAGAAATTGAAGTGTTGCCAGCAAGTACACAAGTAGATGATTTGCTAAATCAGATTCATGAGCGCGTCAAAGTCCACGAACGCGTTTTAGTAACAGTATTAACAAAACGCATGGCTGAGCAGTTGACTGATTACTTATCGGATAACGGTGTGAAGGTGCGTTACGTTCATTCAGATATTGATACTGTAGAGCGCGTAGAAATTCTGCGTGATTTACGCTTAGGCGTCTTCGATGTCTTGGTGGGTATTAATTTATTGCGTGAGGGCTTGGATATTCCAGAGGTCTCATTAGTTGCTATTTTGGATGCAGATAAAGAGGGCTTCTTGCGCTCTGAGCGCAGTTTGATCCAAACGATCGGTCGAGCTGCACGAAACGTCAAAGGCAAGGCAATTTTGTATGCGGATCGCATTACCGATTCCATGAAACGGGCGATGGGGGAGACGGAGCGCCGCCGCACGAAGCAGGTCGCCTTTAACAAAGCAAATGGGATTGAGCCAAGAGGGGTTCAAAAGCGTATTAAGGACATCATTGACGGGGTTTATGACGTCAAAGAGAAGCGCTCTGAGATGCAAGTGGAGCAGGAGCGGGCTCGCTATGAGGATATGAGTGAGAAGGATTTAGCCGGGGAAATCAAGCGTTTAGAGAAGCAAATGAACTCTGAGGCCAAGAATCTGGAGTTTGAAAAGGCTGCAGCCACCCGTGATCGCCTTACAAAGGTCAAGGAAATGGCCTTTGGGGCGCGCTCTCGAGATGCAATTTAGTGATGTTTTAATCCTGAGCAAAATAGTTGGGTATATGTTAAAGTTGAGTGGAATGGTCGGGTATTACCCGCCCGGCTGTTAGCTGTCCATAACAATCCATTACCAAGGTGACATATGAGACTTACAACCAAAGGCCGTTTTGCAGTAACCGCAATGATTGATTTAGCCCTGCGTGAAACGCACGGGCCTGTAACTTTGGCTGGAATTAGCCAAAGACAGAAGATTTCCCTGTCTTACTTAGAGCAGTTGTTCGGTAAATTACGCCGTTTCAATATTGTTGATAGCACTCGCGGCCCAGGTGGTGGTTACACCCTTGGCCGCAAGTCAGAAGAAATTAGTGTGGCCGACATCATTGTGGCTGTCGATGAGCCTTTAGATGCAACCCAATGTGGTGGCAAAGGCAATTGTCATAGTGATGAAGAAAGCCATGGTCGTTGCATGACCCATGATTTATGGTCAAACCTGAATGCCAAGATGGTGGAGTACCTCAGTTCCGTGTCTTTGCGTGACTTGGTGCAACAGCAATCCGGACGCGGAATCGTATTACATGATTTGCGTCCCAAGAAAGCCAAGACTGATAGCGTAAAGGCAGAAAAGCCGGCAACAGCAGTCGCAGCAACAAAAGAAGTTGCTCCAAAGCGGCCTCTTGTGAATTCTGTTTTTAACCTCGCTCAGCAAAGTTGAGCCGAGATATTAACTTCTTAGCCCATTGATAGATAAATAAATATGAACGCACCACAAGACATTCCTCAGCAGGCAGTACCCATGTTTAGTCCTAAGCATTTCCCGGTGTATATGGACTATTCAGCTACAACGCCGATTGATCCACGCGTAGTCGACAAGATGCTGCCTTACCTGCGTGAGCAGTTTGGTAATGCGGCATCTCGTAGTCATGCCTACGGTTGGGCTGCGGAAGAGGCGGTGGAGTGGGCGCGTTCAGAGGTGGCCCAGCTAGTTCATGCTGATCCAAGAGAAATTGTGTTCACTAGTGGCGCAACTGAAAGTATTAACTTGGCACTTAAAGGTGCCGCTCACTTTTACAAAGAGCGCGGCAATCACATCATCACCGTGAAGACTGAGCACAAGGCAACTTTAGACACTTGCCGTGAGCTCGAACGCGAAGGCTTTGAAGTTACTTATTTAGATGTTTTGCCTGATGGTCTGATCGATTTTGCTCAGCTAGAGGCAGCAATGAAGCCGGGCACGATCTTGGCATCGGTGATGTATGTCAATAACGAGATTGGTGTTGTGCAAGATATTCCACGCATTGGCGAGTTGTGCCGTTCCCGTGGCGCGATATTCCATGTCGATGCAGCGCAAGCGACTGGCAAAGTAGAAATTGATTTAGAGAAAGTCAAGGTTGATTTAATGAGCTTTTCTGCTCACAAGACTTATGGTCCAAAAGGTATCGGTGCATTGTTTGTCCGTCGTAAGCCCCGTATTCGTATTGAAGCTCAGATTCATGGTGGCGGTCATGAGCGCGGCATGCGTTCGGGTACCCTGGCCGTTCATCAAATTGTTGGTATGGGCGAAGCCTTCCGCATTGCTCGTGTTGAGATGGTCGCAGAGAACGCCCGCATTCGTGCATTGCGCGATCGACTCTTGACGGGTTTGAAGGATATCGAAGAGGTTTATGTGAATGGTGATATGGACTACCGTGTTCCACACAACCTCAATATCAGCTTTAACTATGTTGAAGGCGAATCGATGTTGATGGCATTAAAGGATTTGGCTATCTCCTCTGGTTCTGCATGTACTTCAGCATCCTTAGAGCCTTCTTATGTATTGCGCGCACTTGGTCGTAATGATGAATTGGCCCATAGCTCAATTCGCTTTACTTTGGGACGCTTTACTACTGAACAAGAAGTTGATTTCACAATTAAGTTGGTTAAAGAGAAAATTGCTAAGTTGCGCGAGCTCTCACCGCTTTGGGAAATGTTTAAAGATGGTATTGATCTCAGCACCATCCAGTGGGCAGCACACTAAGCAGTATTAAAGATAGTTAAGCTAATTAATATATAAGAGAAATAACGAGGAAATACCATGGCATATAGCGACAAAGTAATTGATCATTATGAGAATCCCCGTAACGTGGGTTCTTTCGAAAAAAGCGATGACCAGGTAGGTACTGGTATGGTTGGTGCACCTGCGTGCGGCGACGTCATGAAATTGCAAATCCGCGTCAATGATCAAGGCGTGATTGAAGACGCTAAGTTCAAGACTTATGGTTGTGGCTCTGCGATTGCATCCTCTTCATTGGTGACTGAGTGGGTTAAAGGTAAAACTTTAGACCAGGCCTTGGAGATTAAGAACTCCTTGATCGCAGAAGAGTTGGCTTTGCCACCTGTAAAAATTCACTGCTCAATTTTGGCTGAAGATGCCATTAAGGCCGCAGTGGCCGATTACAAAGAAAAGCATCTAGCCCAGTAAAGATAAAGAGGCTTTCATCATGGCAATTACCTTAACCGACAAAGCAGCGAAACATGTGCAGCGCAATTTAGATAAGCGCGGCAAAGGCTGTGGCTTACGCTTAGGTGTTCGCACTACTGGTTGTTCTGGCTTAGCCTATCAACTTGAGTATGTGGATGAGGCCGCTCCAGAGGATGCGAAGTTTGAATCCAATGGCATCACTATTTTTATTGATCCCAAGAGCTTGGCCTATTTAGACGGCACTGAATTGGATTTTGTACGTGAAGGCTTGAACGAAGGCTTTAAGTTTCAAAATCCGAATGTAAAAGATGAGTGTGGTTGTGGTGAATCCTTCCGCGTCTGACAATTACTTTCGTTTTTTTGATTTAGAGCAGCAATTCAACCTAGATTTGTCTGCATTAGATCAGGCTTATCTAGCAATTCAAAAAGAGGTGCATCCAGATCGCCATGCCCGTGGCAGTGATACTGAGCAACGACTTGCTATGCAAATGGCTACGCTCGCAAACACCGCCTTTCAGACTTTAAAGAATCCCGTTCAACGCGGACTCTATCTCTGTCAATTGAATGGAGTAGATGCGCGCCTAGAAACGAATACCGCCATGCCAGCCGCTTTTCTCGTGAAGCAAATGGAATGGCGTGAGAGTCTTGAGGATCAAGATGAGGACCTCGGTGCGCTAGAGGCTTTGGCTGAAGAGGTTGACCAAGCGAAGCGAGATATCTTGGCAGAGATTGCTCAAGCCATTGATGCAGCCCAGAATTACGAGCGCGCTGCTGAGTTACTCAGAGGCCTTCTTTTTATTGATAAGTTTGCGCTTGAGCTGGATGACGCTATCTCAGTTCTTGTATAGCTTTACACTCTAGTCCCCATGGCCTTATTACAAATCTCCGAACCTGGTAAATCACTTGCTCCGCATCAGCGACGGATTGCGGTGGGTATTGATCTGGGTACCACCAACTCTTTGGTGGCGATTGTGCGAGATGCTTTGCCTAAAGTGCTTCCGGATTCAGAGGGACGTGAACTGCTTCCTTCGGTAGTGCGCTACCTCCCTAATGGCAGAACGCAGGCAGGCTTCGAAGCGATTGAAAGTATTGTTTCTGATCCCAAAAACACCATTGTTTCTGTCAAACGCTTCATGGGTCGCGGCATTGTCGATGTGGAAAACATTGAAAGCGCACCTTACGACTTTGTCGATGAGCCGGGGATGTTGAAGTTGCGAACAGTTGCTGGTGACAAGAGTCCGATAGAAGTGTCTGCAGAAATTCTCGCACGCTTGCGTCAGCTGGCTGAAGATTCTGTAAACGACGATATCGTTGGCGCAGTAATTACTGTGCCTGCCTATTTTGATGATGCTCAGCGCCAGGCTACTAAAGATGCCGCTAAGTTGGCCGGCATCGAAGTCTTGCGTTTGCTCAACGAGCCTACTGCAGCTGCAATTGCCTATGGTCTTGATAATGCCTCCGAGGGTATCTACGCTGTATATGACTTAGGCGGCGGTACCTTTGACATCTCTATTTTGAAAATGAGTAGGGGTGTATTTGAAGTGCTCTCTACTGGTGGTGATTCAGCTTTAGGTGGCGATGATTTTGACCATCGCCTTTACTGTTGGGTAATCGAGCAAGCAAAACTCCCGCCACTCTCAATTTCAGATCATCGCAAGCTCCTACTTTCTTGTAAACATGCTAAAGAGCTATTGAGTCACAACCCCTTAGCCCGCGTTCATGAAACGCTTGTCGATGGTACTTTAGTGAACGTTGGCATCAGCCAAGCTCAGTTCTTTGAGATTACTCAGAACCTCATTAGTAAAACACTAACAGCAGTAAAAAAAGCTTTGCGTGACGCTGGCCTCAAGGCCGATGAAGTTAAAGGCGTGGTGATGGTGGGTGGTGCGACTCGCATGCCTCATGTGCAACGTGCGGTTGGCGAATTGTTCGGCACCAAGCCCTTAAATAATCTCAACCCTGATCAAGTGGTTGCTTTAGGTGCCGCTATGCAAGCTGACCTACTAGCTGGTAATCAAAGCAAAGATGATGAGTGGTTATTGCTGGACGTGATCCCACTATCTCTTGGTCTTGAAACCATGGGCGGTTTGGTAGAAAAAATTATTCCGCGCAATACACCTATTCCGGTTGCACGTGCGCAGGATTTCACGACCTTTAAAGATGGTCAAACAGCACTAGCAATTCAGGTAGTTCAAGGTGAACGCGAGTTGGCGCAAGACTGCCGCTCTCTTGGTAAGTTTGAATTGCGTGGTATTCCAGCAATGGCAGCTGGGGCTGCCCGTATCCGGGTGACATTCCAGGTGGATGCTGATGGCCTTCTTTCGGTAAGCGCTATGGAGCAGGGGTCAGGAGTTCAAGCCTCAATTGACATCAAGCCATCCTATGGTTTGACTGATGCTGAAATTGCACGCATGCTGCAAGACGGGTTTGCTTCTGCCAAAGTAGATCTCTTGGCCAGATCCTTGCGTGAAGAACAGGTGAATGCACAGCGTTTATTGGATGCCGTACAAACTGCATTGGATTCTGACCGTCGATTGCTGAACGACCAAGAGCAGGTCGCTGTGGATCAAGAGATGGCTACTTTGCAAAAGATTCTGGCTGAAGAAACAGACAGCGCTATTTTGAGAAAAGCAGTAGATCATGCCGCAAAGGCGACCGATGAGTTTGCTCAGAAGCGTATGAACGCCAGTATCCAGAAGGCTTTATCTGGCATGAATGTTGCCGAAATTTAAGAAAAGAAAATTATTAAGATGACTCAGATTGTTGTTCTGCCCCATAGCGAGTATTGCCCTGAAGGTGCGGTACTTGAGGTGACTCCAGGCACCTCTATTTGCGAAGCGCTACTAGAAAATAACATTCCGATTGAGCATGCTTGCGATATGGTTTGCGCTTGCACTACCTGCCACGTGATTGTGAAAGAGGGTTATCAGAGCCTGAATGAGCCAGATGAGAATGAAGAAGATTTGTTAGATCGCGCATGGGGCCTCAATCCCCAGTCTCGATTGTCTTGCCAAGCGATTGTTGCTCGTCAGGATTTAGTTATTGAGATCCCGAAGTACTCTATCAATCACGCCAAAGAAAATCACTAATTCCAAACTCGGCATTAAACTCAAGCAATATTGGAGGATTAATGGGTTTATGAATAATCAATATAAAACGTGGTGTTGCATTGGCGTTATGTCGCTGTTGGGTGCTTGCTCAAATAATAGTGACCCTTATCAAAATGCAGCCTACCCCCAAAGTTATACTCAAAGCGGTGGCTATGGAAGTTCTCCGCAACTGATTTCCTCTGCCCAGTTACAGTCACTGGTGTCCCCAATTGCACTGTATCCTGACTCACTTTTATCTCTCATGCTTCTGGCTTCAACTTATCCACTCGAGGTGGCTGAGGCCTATAACTGGCGTAGAAGTAACTCAAGTCTTAATGGCTCAGGATTGCAAGATGCCCTGAAGGCTCAGTCGTGGAACGACAGCGTGAAGTCATTGATTTCATTCCCGCAGGCATTTGACATGATGGGTAGCAAGCTGCAGTGGACCCAGAACCTGGGGAATGCCTATAAATTGCAGCCAGCAGATACGATGGCGGCAGTGCAGGTCTTGAGAAAGCGTGCTGTGCAGGAAGGAACCCTGAAGACGAATCAACAAATCTTAGTAAGTACGGATGCCAATTCAAACGTTTTGATTAGTCCGGCGAATAGCCAAGTGGTCTACGTACCAAGTTATAACCCCACAGTTGTTTATGGCCCATGGCCATACCCAGACTATCCACCATATCCAGCTTATAACCCTGCTTGGGGAATGATGACATTTGGTCTTGGGCTGGCTGTTGGCGGGGCTTTTTGGTCGACTCCGAGCTGGTCTGATGGCACGATTAATGTAAACAATAATGGCATTAATAATTCAGGTAAATCGACTAGGGGTTTGATCGGCCCAAGTAGCATTCAAAATCAGCAGCGCCTTTTGAATGACTGGAAGAGCAATGCGACCCCGCAAGAGCGTCAAGCAGCAAAAAATGCTGGCCAAAGAGCTAGTAGCAATTTTCAGAAAAATGCCACCCCACAGGAGCGCGCCCAAGCTGATCGTATGAATCAAGAGGCTCGTAATGACTATCAGCAGGATCGTGCAAATCCCAATGCTTATCGCGAAGCTGCCCAAGAAAATGCCATGCGAGAGCAGGCTCGTTACGACCGCATGAATGATGATCGATTTGCTGGTCGAGGCGGTTTTGGTGGTGGTCGTATGGGTGGATTTAGGCGTTAACAAATAGAGAGCTACAAGATGAAATTATTCAGAGTCACCCTATGCGTAGTCAGTGCAATGATGCTTATGCAGTCAAATGCATTTTCTCAGACTAATTTACCGAAAGGCGATGCCTCAACAGCTGCTTTAGTTGATTTATGTAAGAACCTGGATGATCTTGATGGGCAGAACTTTTGCTTTGGGTTTGGGGAAGGTGTGTATCAAGCGTACTTAGCTAATCACAATACCAAAATGAAGGGCAATATTTGTTTTGCCGGAAACGCTGGCACAAGAGAGGAAATTCTTCGGGAGTTCTTAGCTTGGACTCAAGCTAACCCTCAGTTCAATCCAGAACGTGCAGCCAAGACCTTAGTGCGATTCTTCGAGGCGAAGTACCCCTGCAAGTAGCTTGGCTTGGGCGGCAGTCATCATCTGCACCAAAATGATGCGTTTGGCACTGAAAGAACGCATCTTTATATTTCGCAGTTTGAAGTGAGGATTACTATGAATCTGTTGTTCATTCTTTAGTAATACCTCCATAGATTTTCTTTCAAACCACCCTACGTGAACTGACCCCCAAAAGTTGGACCTTATGTCCAACCAAGGGGGTTTTGTTTTATGAGCAAGTACAGTAAGCAGTTCAAGCTAAAGGTAGTTCAAGAG